>DBFJSK010000021.1:0-4208 GCA_048403675.1 Tannerellaceae bacterium
CCTTCTCGCTTTGCCATTGAGCCTTTTGTTTCTTTTCTTCGTCCTTCAGATCGGCGATTTCTTTGTTGAGCTGTTCCAATTTCGGCTTGTCGTTTTCCCGCTTGATCGCTTCGCGTTCGATTTCGAGCTGTTTGATACGCCGCGTCACTTCGTCGAGCGATTCGGGCACCGAGTCGATCTGCAAGCGCAGCCGGGCGGCGGCTTCGTCCATCAGGTCGATAGCCTTGTCGGGCAAGAAGCGGTCGGTAATGTAGCGCGAAGAGAGTTGTACGGCGGCAATGATGGCATCGTCTTTGATCCGCACCTTATGGTGATTCTCGTACTTCTCCCGCAAACCGCGCAGAATCGAAATCGCATCCAGTTCGCTCGGTTCATCCACCATGACGATCTGGAAACGGCGCTCCAGCGCTTTGTCTTTCTCGAAATATTTCTGGTATTCGTCGAGGGTGGTCGCACCGATCGAGCGCAATTCCCCGCGGGCCAGCGCCGGTTTCAGAATATTGGCGGCGTCCATCGCTCCTTCTCCCTTACCGGCGCCTACCAGGGTATGGATCTCGTCGATAAAGAGGATGATTTCGCCATCCGATTTCGTCACTTCGTTCACCACCGCTTTCAAGCGTTCTTCAAACTCGCCTTTGTACTTCGCCCCTGCAATCAGCGCCCCCATATCGAGGGAAAAGATTTGTTTCGATTTCAGGTTCTCGGGTACGTCGCCCCGTACGATGCGGTGCGCCAGTCCTTCGGCGATGGCCGTTTTTCCCACCCCGGGTTCGCCGATCAGGATCGGATTGTTTTTTGTACGCCGGCTCAGGATTTGCAAGACGCGCCGGATTTCGTCGTCGCGGCCGATCACCGGATCGAGCTTGCCGCTGCGGGCGCGTTCGTTCAGGTTAATGGCGTATTTGCCTAAGGCGTCGTAGGTTTCTTCGGCCGATTGGCTGGTTACCTTGTTGCCTTTGCGCAACTCTTCAATGGCTTGCCGAAGTTCTTTTTCCGTTACGCCGGCATCCTTCAGGATTTGCGACGCGGTGCTTTTTTCGGTAAACAGCGCCAATATAATCGGTTCGAGCGAAACATACTGATCGCCCATTTTGGTGGAGTAGCTGATGGCCTTCTGTAAAACGGCATTGGATTCGCCGGATAAATAGGGCTCGCCTCCGGATACTTTCGGCAGGGAATTGATCTGGGCGTCGAGTACCCGGTTCAGATTCTGGATGTTGACACCTAGTTTCTGGAACAGGAAATTGGTTACGCTTTCGCCCGTCATTATGACAGCTTTCAAGAGGTGCACCGGCTCGATAGCCTGTTGCCCGTGTTGGGAAGCCAGTTGTACGGCTTGTTGCACGGCCTCTTGTGCTTTAATGGTAAAATTGTTTAAATTCATATATTTATACTCCTTTCTTGTTTGCTTTTACAGGTTGTTTTTCAATCCTATCACTACAAAACAAAGGCCAATCCGAAAAGATGACATTTTGTCTTAATTTTACATAATATACAGCAAGAAGAGCTGCCTTTCAGGCCGAAGAATACGCCATAGAGGCGGGGGCGGTTCGCCCCGGTTCCGACAAGACGTTTATACAACCGGTTGTTTTCGCAGTTTCTCTTCCCAAACAACAAACTAAAGACGGAAAAGGTTTGTGCACGAAAGCCGGGTATCGAACAAACGGAAGGAAACGAACCCAACCGTGTAGCAACCTGATGGGAAGAAGAAAAAGAGAACGAAAAGCCCGTGAAGAGGAAAGCGAAGAAAGGGAAAGAAAAGATTTTTTAAAGTAAGTACAACATATTCATAATAAAATGTTATTTTTGCAAGTCCTATACGAACAATCAGAAACCAAGAAAACATATGGCAAAAATCACGAAAGAGGAGGCTCTCCGGTATCATGCCGAAGGAAAGCCCGGAAAAATCGAGGTCATTCCGACCAAACCCTATAGTACGCAGACCGACTTGTCGCTGGCTTATTCGCCGGGGGTAGCCGAGCCTTGCCTGGAAATCGAAAAAAATCCGCTGGACGCTTATCAATATACGGCCAAAGGCAATCTGGTGGCCGTCATCTCGAACGGAACCGCCGTTCTGGGTCTGGGCGACATCGGCCCGCTGGCCGGCAAACCGGTGATGGAAGGCAAAGGATTGCTTTTCAAAATTTTCGCCGGCATCGACGTGTTCGACATTGAAGTGGATGAAAAAGATCCGGAAAAATTCATCCAGACGGTAAAAGCCATTTCCCCCACCTTCGGGGGCATCAACCTGGAAGATATAAAGGCGCCCGAATGCTTCGAAATCGAACAGCGTTTGAAGGCCGAATTGGATATTCCGGTGATGCACGACGACCAGCACGGCACGGCCATCATTTCCGGCGCCGGCTTGATTAACGCCCTGGAGATAGCCGGGAAGAAAATAGAGGACGTGAAAATCGTCGTCAACGGGGCCGGCGCGGCTTCCATCTCGTGCACGAAACTCTATGTCATGCTGGGAGCACGCAAAGAAAATATCATCATGTGCGACAGCAAGGGAGTAATCTCCACGCAGCGCACGGATCTGAATGCGTCCAAACGGGAGTTTGCCACCGACAAACCGATTAAAACCCTGAAAGAAGCCGTGGAAGGAGCCGACGTATTCCTGGGCCTTTCCGTAGCCAATGTGCTGACGAAGGAAATGGTGCGCAGCATGAACGCCGATCCGATCGTATTCGCCCTGGCCAATCCCAATCCGGAAATCTCGTACGCCGATGCGATGGCTTCGCGCGACGATATTATCTTCGCCACGGGCCGTTCGGATTATCCGAACCAGATTAATAACGTATTGGGATTTCCCTATATCTTCCGCGGCGCCCTCGACGTGCACGCCAAGGCCATCAACGAAGAGATGAAGCTGGCGGCCGTCTACGCCATCGCCAACCTGGCCAAGGAACCGGTACCCGATGTGGTGAACGCCGCTTATAAACTGAAACGCACTACGTTCGGACGCGATTATATTTTGCCCAAAGCGCTCGATCCGCGTTTGCTTACCCGCGTATCGTGTGCGGTAGCCAAAGCGGCCATCGATTCGGGCGTTTCCCGCAAAACGATTACCGATTGGGAAGGTTATGCCAACCACCTGCGCGAAATGATGGGATACGATAATAAGTTGCTCCGTTCCTTTACGGATATGGCCAAAGCCAATCCCAAACGGGTGGTATTTGCCGAAGCGAACCACGTCAATATGCTGAAAGCGGCGGCCGAGGCCAAAGCCGAAGGGATTTGTATCCCGATTTTGTTGGGCAACGAAGAACGACTGCAAAAAATCGCGGCCGAAGAAAATATCAGCCTGGAGGGAATCGAGATCGTGAATTTGCGGCACGACCGTGAAACGGAACGCCGGCACCGGTACGCGCATATCCTGACCGAACGCAAAGCCCGCGAAGGAGTGACCTATGCGGAGGCTTGCGAAAAAATGGTCGATCGGAACGCATTCGGCATGATGATGGTGGCTACCGGCGATGCGGATGCTTTCGTAACGGGCGTATACAGCCGGTATTCGGAAGTGACGAAGCTGGCCGAACAAATTGTCGGGATTCGCCCGTCGTACAAGCATTTCGGCGCCATGAATATCGTGACGTGCAAAAAGGGAACCTTCTTTATTGCCGATACGCTCATCAACCGACATCCCTCCACCGAAGTGCTGATCGATATTGCCCGCCTGACGCACGATGCGGTGAAGTTCTTCGCCCATGAACCGGTGATGGCTATGTTGTCGTATTCGAACTTCGGTTCCGACAAGCAAGGCAGCCCGCTGAAAGTACACGACGCGATCGACTATCTGCATACGCATTATCCGGAAATCCGGGTGGATGGGGAAATGCAGGTGAACTTTGCGCTCGATAAGAAACTGCGGGATAAGATGTATCCTTTCAATACCTTAAAGGGAATGGATGTGAACACGTTGGTATTCCCCAACCTGAGTTCGGCCAACAGCGCTTCGAAATTGTTGCTGGAAATGGGCTTTGTGGAATCGATCGGCCCGATCCAGATGGGGTTGAACAAACCGATTCACTTTACCGATGTGGAAAGTTCCACCCGGGATATTCTGAACCTGACGACGGTAGCGGTAGTGGACGCGATCGTACAGGAACAGATCGAAAAAGAAAAATAAGTCTGAAAAAATACCTTACCTTCCCTCTGTGTTTCCGGAGGGAAAAATGAAATGACGGCTATCGGGCCGGTGCACC
>DBFJSK010000022.1:0-6555 GCA_048403675.1 Tannerellaceae bacterium
GGCGGGTCGTCCCCCGGCCGGAAGTTTATCCATAGAGCGTAAATTCCTTGATAAAAAATCCCTACGACCTTTTATCCGCCCCTATTTTCTTATACAAAACCTATTCCAAATGCTCATTCCACGATTCCCAGGCATTTTCCTGGAAAAGCGACTTCATATGCTCCAACCAGACCGCACGGATCGTTGCATTATCCGCCAATCCCGGGATCGTACAGTTATCCAGACCGCCGTGGTGGCTTTCATCCTCATTGATCCGGAAGCCCATCTTGAGCAATTTCAACCGCCAGCAAACATCCGCGTCAGGCGTGGCGTTACTGAAATCGTCGCCATCTTCAATGCCCCACATGTCATTATGCGCGTGATCACCCGCGATGGACATCAACGGCGCCATCGAAATCCCGACGGCCGAAGGTTCCACCCCGTTGTCGGCGCAATACTTCTTCAGTTTCGCATACACGCAAGTCGCGTCTTCTTTTCCGTCGCCATCCTGATCGGTATAGAACAACATATTTCCGTAATCCACCGTGCCGACAAAAATATTCTTATTCGCCGCCCGTTCCAAAAGCGCTTCTTCCAAAAGCGTATACCGGTCGTTGGCCACATACAACTTATCCGGATTCCCATGCCCCATCAACAACACAACCTGGTTCTTATCCGCCAGCTTCGTTTGATAATGCGCAAACAAGGCATCGGCCACTGCATCGATGTCTTCCTGTTCGAACAACAGCGGCGTACCTTTCACCACCTCGATGTCGGGCCAAGCCGAAGCCATGAAATTCTTCTTCACATCCGTATTCATCAAGCTCAGATACTCTTCGCCCGGAATCACATGCAAGGATTGCACAGCCACCCGTTTATATCCCGCTTTGCCGAAAGCATCCAGCCAAAGGTCGGGCTGGAAACGTTCGATACCCGTTTCGGCAAACACGCGGTTCACACACGTACGCGAGGTAAAAGCCAGATACACATCGCAATCCTTGAACGTAGGCTCGTTTTTGTAATCGGCTATCACCTGGTCGTACGTCTTGATGGATTCCCTGAACGTACTTCCGAAAGTACACAACAACAAAGCCGTATCATGCTTTTTGCCGGCCAGCACACTCTCTTCCACCGGGTTGGCGGTATTGTCGTCGTCGTCGTCATTGCAGGAGACGAATCCCATGGAAGACGCCAGCAAGACAGCCGACAGCCCCCAACATTTGAATTTGTTCATTTTCCTCTGGTTTTTAATTAATTAGTCAGTTTATTTTGAAATTTCACTTGCAAGGAAAGATAAAACGTACGTCCCGCACTGGTAGTACCCCGGTTTTTACCGAACGGCGTCCGGTCGACATAATCGAAAATATTGTCGATACCCGCATTCGCCAGCACATTCCAACGGGACGTCTTAAACACGACCGAGCGCACGTTCAAACGCCAAAGCTGATAAGGTTTGCCATTCCCGTCGGTAATATAATAGCGGGTAGATTGATACCGGCCGAACAAACTAGCCCCCACATCCCGATGCGACCATCCCAGTTTCCAGGTAGCCGCATGATAGGAAGTGGCATTCACCGGCAGATAGCGCATATAATCCGGATCGTCGGGATCATCGGTATATTGCGCCTTCGCATCCGAATAACTATAGCCCCCGCTGAGCGAAAAAGCCCGCGACAACTTATACGTCACATTCAGATCGGCCCCGAAAGAACGAGCTTTGGAGAGATTGGCATATTTCATCGTCTCCTCCACCTCCAGCAATTTATCTTCGGCGGAAGTAGGCACAACCGTGAGCGCAATCATATGCCGGATGGCATTATAATAGCCCGTCAGATTCACCTGCCATCTGGACGTGTTATATTCCGCCCCGAGCGAATAATAATCGGACGTTTGCGGCCGCAGATTTTCATTGCCGTAATAGGCTTTAAGCGGCCCCATGATGACCGTAACATAACTATAATACAATTCTTTATTTGTCGGCGCCTTAAAGCCTGCCGAATAAGTAGCCCGGAAATTAAAATCGCCCACGCTGTATTTTGCCGACACCTTAGGCGTCAGTTTCCGCCCGAACGCCCGGTGTTGCACCAAGCGCAAGCCGGCCGTAATATTCCAATGCTCGGTAGGCGTCCATTCCTCCTGGGCATAAGCCGATAAGGTATATACCCAGGCTTCATTGCCGATCAAACGGTAAGGCGACACCAACCTATCGTGCTGAAACTCGATGCCGCCGCTCAGGATATGCGCATCGCCGAAATAAAACACTCCCTTGGCCTGTCCCATCCACCGGCGTTGCGAAGTCTGCAAAATCCGCTCGCCCGGATAACGGGTAATGCGCTTGCCGCGGTCATCGAAATAATCGGTCGTTTCCATACCCGTATAATCGTAATAATATTCGTACCGACCGTAGGAGACATCGGCCGTCAGGTAATTCCGCCCGGCCAGCTTGTAACGAGCGGCACCCGCATAATCCTGATTGCGGTAGAAGAAATCGTACAGATAATATTTCCAGGGGCCTACCGGGCGGTTCGTCCATTTCTGGTAGAAAGACAAATCGGCAGAGAGCGTCAGCCGCCGGCCGGCCCGGTAAAGCAGTTTTTCCGCTACGGTAAAATTCGTGGAGCGATTGACGGTTTTCGTCACACTCCCTTGCTGTATTTCATGATGATACCATTCTTCGGACGTATTTTTCCATCCGCAGGTATGGCGGACGCTTCCGGTAGTAGTTGAATTCAGCCGGCCGTTGTCGAACCCGATCGCGTCGCTCTGGAGCACCTCGTCGTAATTGGCGATACGCGTGGTATTCGTCACGCTAACCTTATCGCGGTTCTTTTTCATGATGATATTGATAACGCCCGCTATCGCATCGCTTCCGTATAAGGCCGATGCGGCCCCCTTCACGATCTCGATCCGCTCGATAGCCGCCGGATTGATACTGCCCAAGTCGTTCTGGCCGCCAATATCGCCGTTCATCCGGCGTCCGTCAATTAAAATCAGGATATAATCGTTTTTCAACCCGTTCAACCGGATGTTGCTTCCCATATCCCCGGGGCTGAAACTCAGCGACGACGACAGCCCTTCCAGGATCTCCTCCAGACTGTGTCCGGCATACTGTTCGAGCGCCTTCGAAGAGATCACCTCCGTTTGCACGGGGGCTTCCTTGAGGTAATGTTCGGTACCGGTTCCGGTAACGACCACCTCGGGCAGACTGATTTCTTTGGGTTGCTGTGCCCCGAGGGTACACCAACCGCCTGCCGCCGCGAGCAGGCTTGCCAGAGCTAAATACCGCATATATTCGTTTTATTTTATTTTTCCTAAAATAAAACATCGAGTTTCCCGGCTGCGGAGCCGTCAAAATGGGGGATGTACCATGTAGTGCGTACACAACCTTCTGATCCTGGAAGCTTGGTGTTTTTAATACGACATGGCAGGTCTTCTGGCTTTCCCCCGGCCGGAAACCTTCCCATCCCTCAAAGGGACAGTGGCTTAGACATTCCGACCGACTTTTGCGGGGATTACAGCTGCAGGTACAGCCCCGGACTTGCACCGGGTTCCCTTTCACCGCCGTCCGAACGACGACGATTACCAAGTCAGGAGCAAAGATACGCGATTAATTTTTACAAATCAAAGCCCTTTCTTCAAAAAAAAGAAAGTTTTTTTAGGATTTCCGGTTACTCTGTTTACCTTTGCAGCCGTTTCGGTGATACGATTTCCATCCGGACATCGTATAAAAGGGAATCCGGTGCAAATCCGGAACAGTGCCCGCTACTGTAACCTCCCACACACAAAGAAAAGCTTCTCCCATACACCACTGTCGCCCGTTGAAAGGCGGCGGGAAGGCCGCTTTTCGGGATCAGTCAGGAAACCTGCCGCAACGCTTTATGTAACAACCGCCTTCCCGGGGTCAGGAGGGTTTTTACTAAAATATTAAACAATCTACTTAGATGAAAAAGAAATGCTTGATCGCATTACTCTCGGCAATTTTTGCCGGGCAGTCGGCATTCGCACAGTTGACATTCAGCGGAACAGTAATTGATGAAGACGGCCGCCCCATTCCCGGCGCGCATGTACGCCTGGAAGAAACGACACTGGGCACGGCCACCGACAAAAACGGCGCCTTTCAAATCCGCCAGGTACCCGAAGGGCGCTACGTGATGCGGGCCAGTTGTCTGGATTACGAACCCGCTACCCAGAAGGTAGACGGCAGTCGCAACCAAATGGTATTCCGTTTGAAAAACGCTTACATCAACCTCAACCAAGTGGTGGTAACCGGCACCGGCACACACCACCGGCTGAAAGATTCGCCCGTGCCGATTGAAGTGGTGAGTGCCGCCGACATCAAAAAGGCCGGTACCCCCACGTTTGAAGATGCACTGACGATGCTCAACCCTTCCCTCTCCTTCGCCACGAACGGAAGCGGTACGGTACTGAATATGAACGGATTGGAATCGAAATACGTACTCGTTCTGGTGAACGGCAAACGATTGACGGGCGACACCTCGGGCAGCATCGATTTCGGACGCATCGACATGAGCCGCGTCAAACGGATCGAGGTGCTCAAAGGGGCCGGTTCGGCGCTCTACGGAAGCGATGCCATCGCGGGGGTTATCAACGTGATTACCGACGAACCGAAAAACAAGCTCAACGTCGTTTCGAATACGCGTTACAGCCGCAACAACCGGTTTATCCAATCGGTGAATGCCGACGTCAACACGGGCAAATTCGCCTCCAACACCTCGTATCAACGCCAGCAGGCCGACGGTTGGCAACTGAATCCGCTGGTAGAAGATAAGAAAGGAAACCTGGTGCCGACCGATAAAGAAGCGTCCACCGGCTTTCATTCGAATTCGGTAACGCAACTTTTCACCTACCAGCCCACCAAGCAGTTATCACTGTATGCCCGGGGGGCCTTTTTCAATAACCGCACGTTGCGGCCCATTACCGAATACAATTACGACATGGCGCACGAAAGCTATACCTATGGCGCCGGCGGTAAATACCTGCTGGGAAACGCGTCGTATATAGAAGCGGATTTTTATGCCGATAATTTCAAATCCGAATACGATTATATTGTCGATACCAAAACCTTTAAAACGGGAGAAAGCGAATTGCGTAAACGCCAACGGTACTATAATGCGAACGTAAAAGGGGTATTCCGCGCCGGAAAATACAATAAGATCACGGTAGGAGCGGAATTTGTAAACGATTATTTGAAAAATCTCAACGACATGGTAGGGGGCGACCATACCATGTATACGGCTGCCCTGTATGCACAGGATGAAATCCGGTTGTGGGAAAAATTGCAGATTATCGCCGGCTTGCGGTATATTTACCATGAGACGTTCAAAAGCAACGTAACGCCGAAACTTTCGGTGATGTATCCGGTAGGTTCCTTCAATTTCAGGGCATCGTATGCCGGTGGATTCCGCACGCCTACTTTGCAGCAATTGTATGCATATACAGAAAGCCGCACGGGAAAAATCACCTTGGGCAATACCGAACTCGATCCGGAAAAAAGCCACTTCGTATCGGGAAATATCGAATATGTACACGGTCGGTTCACGGCCAATTTCTCCGCCTACCTGAATCAGGTGAACGACATGATTAATTACGAAGAGCGGGAACCGGTAGACGGTCATGAAGTGCAACAGCAGGTTAACATCGACAAAGCCCGTATCAAAGGGTTCGATGTTTCGTTCAACAGTTATCTGGGCGCCGGCTTCTCGCTGGGTGCGGGTTATAATTATGCCGACGGCCGGGATGTCCGTACGAAAGAACGACTGAATAAAAGCATCCAGCATACGGCCAGCGTAAACGGTAACTGGTCGCATATATGGAATTGGTACCGGCTGAACGTGAATGTGAACGGCCGCATCCAGGGACGCCGTTATTCGCAAACCTACGGGTATGCGCCGAAATTCCAGCTCTGGAATCTGAATACGACGCATGTGTTCAGTCCGAAAGGAGATTTCGTGTTTGAACCGGGCGTGGGCGTAGAAAATATTTTCAATTATCGCGACGACCGCCCGTGGAACAGCAATTACGCGACGCTGACGCCGGGGCGGACATTTTACGTCAGTTTGATGGTGCGGTTCAAACAATAAAACCACACGTTTCTTTGCGCAATCCTTTTGAGGCGTTGCTGCAAAGAAACCGACAGCCCGATCCGATGGGATGCTTTCTTGCCGGAACGGCTATGCGGAAAGAAGGGGAACGCGTGTATAAATCAGACGCGTTCCCCTCCTTTTTTCTGTCTCTGCGCGTACCCGGAAGCCAGAAAACCGGCTAGAATCATCCGACATTCCGCCCTTTTCTTTCCCTAACCGCCGGAAAGGATCCACCCTTTTCACGAAAACGAACAGGCCTCGCTCTTTAATCAAAAAGATAGGAAAATACTTGTTTCAAAATCTTCCCTGTGCTTATAACCTATTTTTTACTAACGCGCCTATCCGGAAAATAACACTTCCAGAAAAATATATTTTATATTTATTAACAAAGATGCGTTCTCCCACCCCCTTTTAAAGGGGATGCAGAAGAAATTTAAATTCCACTGGCATGCAATCCGGATTGCATGCCAGT
>DBFJSK010000023.1:0-2207 GCA_048403675.1 Tannerellaceae bacterium
AAATGAATGACATATCCTCGCGGCCCCCCGTCTTCATACCCGAAAAAATCAGCCATATAGAAAATGAAATTGTCACCAACATAAACCCAATCACCCTCAATACGAACTGTATCCGACATCGTAACAAATTCATTATTCAAATAAATCTCATAATAATAAGGATCTTTTTGGTGTTTATCCAAAAACCTCTGCAAAATATCCTTCTTTTCAGTCAACGACTCCTTATATACTTTATAATCCTTTTCAAAATCCGATTCTTTATCACAAGCAACGAACGTGGCAAGCATAAGCCACCCGGCTAAAAATACAAATAAATTTTTCATAGTATATTTTTTAATGAGTTAAACGATTAAAATAACTTTGCATCCTACCTTTAAATTCATCATTTGCAAATAGAGCATTTGTCTCATACATTCCCTGCGTAATCGTAGCCTCTTTATGATAATGATTCCGTTTCACGCCATTCACCACAAAATATTTGGAAAAAGAATAGGTTTTGCCACCGTTTTTAGGGACTAAATCAAAGGAGACCCGACATAAAATCAATTTCGTATTAAAATAGGTAAGCCCCCAGTACCAATCTCTTTCAAAGGAAGTATCCGGATTATATTCCCCTCCATGAAAATCTTCCAACGGGTTTACCAAACGGAAGGAGGTATCATACGATTTATACAAACGTTTATCACTAATCAAGCCGTAAGGTTCCGAAGGTGCCTGCACATTATAAACCATCGAGCTATAAACCAATTCATGTTTTGCATTTTGCACAGTGAATCGTGACAAAACAGCCGGATTAATAGATAAAGTAGCAGGGATAAGCGTATAACTAAATCCCAGCTCATAAGCACGAGGACGTTCAGGGTTGGGGACAAGTTCGGGTGGATAAAAATACGCAGTCGTGTTCATATCGACATAGACAACCGGAATATTTGCTAAATTCCACACACCTAGTTTCTCATTGAATAAAGAGGTAGGTTGCCCGGAACCAGGTAAAGGTATTGGATTTATATCTCCCCAGCCCACTACCGCTTGCGTACTTTCCGTACTCACTTTAAGCGTAGATTGTATACCCAAATCTACTTTACTGGTTGCTTGCATGGGGGTCGTTCCGCCCCCAAAGATAGAATTAGCTAACTTACCGACCGCTTTTGTTATAAAAAGATTGCGCTTAATCCTTCTTTTATCCCTTTAGAAACAATAGAGGGAACATCCTTCTTCAAATTATTCCATATTCCCTTAAAAAAAGAATCCCCTTTATTTACGCCCGCCTCTATTTTACTGCCTAATTCATCTTTTGCCGTATTATAAGAAACCTGTACATTACTTGTTTTATCCGCATTTATGGTAAGACTGAAATTCGGATTATTCGAATAAGTCGTCACTATATTACCATTGATTGTTCCTGTGGAACTTCCCGTGCTTTGACTTTTGGTAATAGTAGCCGCCCACAACCGGAACATCAGCCGGTTCGCGCTCTGGCTACTCGCTTCGTAAGCGCATTCCACCTCCATCGCATACCACGTGTTCGCTTTATAGCCCACGCCTTGGGCTTGATCCCCCCATAACATACCGGAAGGCGTAAAAAATGTGGTCGGTGCCGTTTGCCGTTGATCCATAGGGAGGGGATAATCAAATGAAAAGTTCAACAACGACGAACTTCCCGTTACCGCCAAACCTATAAAAGTAGAACTCGTACCATATCCCGAACTCGCCTCGAAACTATAAAAAAACACCCGGAGAACCCCCAGATTTTTATTGTATAGCGCAAAATACTTATTCCGTTGCGCTTTATCCAGCAGATTGCAATACACCAATTCCCACCCGTTCGCTTTCGAATAAGCTCTTTTTCCGGAATCGGCATTTCGCAGGTTATCGTCCACCCAATCTTTCGGAATGCCGACCGCGTTCGCACTGCCAGGCTCCCAGGGAATAGACAAATCATCTTTTACCACATCACTTCCCAACTTATACGTCAGGTGATCCACATTATCCCATTCTACATAACCGCTGTCGTAAGCAGCCTTGGTTAAGATAGCATCATTCGGTGGTTGCGGCTCTAGTAAAGCAGAATCCTCGCAGCCAAATAACAAAAAGGAAATCAAAACGATCCCAACTAAATTACTTTTTCGCTCCATACTCCGCTTTTTTTTAAATTTATGCTTTAAATCTAATTAAAAAAAAAAGCAAAAAACAAAATTTTATTTTCT
>DBFJSK010000024.1:0-15675 GCA_048403675.1 Tannerellaceae bacterium
TATGATTTTGGGGGGGTATGGGGAAACCGAAAAAACACTTACGGAAACCTTCCAACACTCGGCCCAACTCACCAACACGGTGATTTTCCCTTATATTGGAATGCGCATTTATCCGGAAACGGAGCTTTTCTACCGAGCCTTGCAGGAGGGTCGAATCGCCAACCGGGAAGCTCTGCTCGATCCGGTTTATTACATATCCGACCACATCGATGTCCGGACAATCAAAACACGAGCACTCGCCACCGGAGCGAAATGGATTTTTCCAGACGACGAATCGGAAGAGATAATTCTTCGTTTTCGCGCCAAGAAACGCCGGGGCCCCCTTTGGGAGTATTTCAAATATTTAAACAGAGACAACAATGGAAACCTATAATGTACACGACTTAATACCGCAACAACCGCCTTTCGTCCTTATCGACGAGCTGGCCGCATGCACGGAAACCGTCACCCTCGGCCGCCTGACGGTACGCGAGGATAATCCATTCTACACGGGCGGCCGGTTGCAAGCCTCCGGCCTGGTAGAAACTATCGCCCAGACCTGCGCTGCCCGCATCGGCTACCAAAACAGGCGTCACCAGGAGGAAATAAAAATCGGGGTTATCGGCGCGATCCGCGACCTGACCATCGGCCGTTTACCACTTAAGGGGGAAACCCTGACGACACGAATCGAAGTAACCAGCGAAGTCATGGCACTCACTCTGGTACATGCTTCCGTACAAGCTGGTAAAGGAGAAACGATAGCTACCTGTGAAATGAAAATTGCCGTACGGGAATGAAAAAGGAATTAAGTGCGACGGTACAATTACCGGTCAGGTTCAGCGAAGTAGACTCAATGAACATCGTCTGGCACGGCAGTTACGCCCTATACTTCGAAGAAGCGCGCGAAGCTTTCGGCCGAAAATACGACCTAGGCTATTTGCGCATTTTCTCAGAAGGATACTACGCGCCCTTGGTGAAACTCGATTTCAACTATAAGCGCCCCCTGGCCTATGGTTCCACACTGACCGTCGAAATCACCTACCAGCCGACGGAAGCGGCCAAGATCTGCTTCCACTATCAAATCTTTTCCGATCAGAACCAAGCGCACGAATTAATGGCGACCGGCAGCAGTATACAGGTTTTTTTAGATAAAGCTTATCAATTAGTTTGGGACAATCCGGCATTTTACCGGCAATGGAAAAAGGAATGGTTATGTCTATAACAATTACAGGAGATCATCTGCTATCACCCTTGGGAAATAGCACGGAAGAAACGCTGCTGGCCATGCGATTGGGCCAAACCGGAGTCCGTCCTTGTACAGGTTGGCTGCCGGAAGGAGAAGAAACGGTGATGGCCTCTGTTTTCAACGAACACTGGAAGCAGGCATGGGAAACATACATGCAAGTGAAACCGTCATCTGATCTGACGCGCCTCGACCGGTTGATTCTGCTATCCGTTACGCAAGCTGCGAACGGACGTCCCCTGGCCGACAAACGGACACTCTTCCTCCTTTCGACCACCAAAGGAAACATCGCTTTACTCGATACCCCCCCATTTCCAGGTGGTCGGACAGATGAGAACCTCTATTTATGGCATACGGCCCGAAAAGTCGCCCGCTGGTTCGGAAACCCGAATGAACCGGAAGTGATTTCACATGCCTGCATTTCCGGGGTAGCCGCCTGCATCGTAGCCAAACGATGGATCGAAAGCGGACGCTACGATCGGGTTGTGGTAATCGGGGCCGATGAAGTTTCCCGCTTTATTGTAGCGGGATTCCATTCCTTACATGCCCTGTCTCCCACCCCCTGCCGCCCTTTCGATGCTGCACGCAACGGCCTGAACTTAGGAGAAGCGGTCGGCACGCTTATTCTCGAAAAAACGATCCGTACACCCGAAAATGCCATCACGATCGCGGGCGGCGCGATTACAAACGATGCCAACCATATTTCCGGGCCATCGCGTACCGGAGAGGGATTATACCGCGCCATCCTCCAGGCATTACCGGAAAAAGAACGAAACGAACTGAGCTTCATCAATGCTCACGGTACAGCCACTCGCTTTAACGACGAAATGGAAAGTATCGCTTTTGCACGTGCCGGCTTGCAATCGATTCCGGTGTTCAGCTTAAAAGGCTACCTCGGTCATACGCTCGGCGCATCGGGAGTAGTCGAAACGATTCTGTCCGCCAGAATATTGAAAGACGGCATACTACCCATCAGCCAGGGATATACCCGGTGCGGTGTGAGCGTTCCTCTTTCCATCGTGACCCTCCCCACTGCCCTTACGGGGAGACAATGTTTGAAAACAGCCTCCGGCTTCGGAGGCTGCAATGCCGTTATCCGCTTAAAAAAAGGAGAATAGAAAATGGGAACCATCATCGACAGCGTACATTTCCGGCATCAGGGCGATACCAAAGAATTTCTTTCTGGCCTTTACCAAGTCTATGGGCTGAATTATCCGAAGTTTTTCAAAATGGATTTACTTTCGAAAGCCGGACTATTGGCAGCAGAAACCTTATTCCGCGTTCATCCGGCAGACGAACAAACGGCATTGGTATTCGCCAATGCGGCTTCCTCTCTGGAAACAGACCGGCTATTCCGACAAACTATCCAGGAAGAAGAATTTTTTCCCAGCCCCTCGGTATTCGTTTATACATTGCCCAACATCGTACTGGGAGAAGTTTGCATCCGCCATCATCTCTATGGGGAACAAATTTTCTTCATCTCCCCGAAATTGAACGCAGAGCGTCTGGCTCACCATTCCCACATACTTTTAGCCCAAGGCAGCAGCCAGGTAATAGGGGCATGGCTGGCTTGCGAGAGAGATACTTGCGACGTTTTCGCGTTTCTAGCCCGGCCCGATGCCACCGGCATTCCCCTGAACAAAACAACAATCAACCACTTATATAAAAAATAAATATGGAAGAGTTACTAAACAAACTGAAAAACGAAATTATCGAGGTACTGAATCTGGAAGGCATGACGGCCGACGACATCGACAGCGACGCGCCCCTATTCGGCGACGGACTGGGACTCGATTCGATCGACGCCCTGGAACTGATCGTTTTGTTGGAAAAAAACTACCACATCAAACTGGACGATCCGAACAAAGGAAAAACAATTTTCAAATCGGTACGCACCCTGGCTGAATTTATCAACCAAAATCACCGGTAAGCCATGCAAAGCGTTTCGCCTGAAAAACTGGCAGTAACAGGGCTGGGGATCGTTTCGGCCCTCGGCACAGGAGTGGAAGAAACCTACAACTCGCTACTGCACGGATCATCGCCGATCGGAAAAATCCGTCATTTGAAAACCGTTCATGCCGATCTACCTTGTGCCGAAGTAAACTGGACAGACAAGGAAATGAAAGCGATACTGGGAGTCGGGGATCTGCCTGCATTCAACCGAACTACGCTGATGGGCCTGATGGCTTTCCGCGAAGCTTGGCAAACCTGCGCTCTCCCCCCCGGCTTAGCCTCGACACAACGCCTTGTTTTCATAAACGGAACCACCGTAGGCGGCATGGAGAAAAGCGAACAGTATTACGAAGACTTTCTCCGCAACGATTCGAAAAACGACTATCTCGCCGTTCACGAATGCGGCGTCTGTACGGAGACAATAGCCGATACCTCGGGGATAACATTCGACTATGTCACCACGCTTTCCACAGCCTGCTCGTCGGCAGCTAATGCCATCGTACTGGGTGCAGACCTGATCCGCAGCGGCCAAGCCGACGTTGCGGTAGTAGGCGGATCGGAATGTCTGACACGGTTTCATCTGAACGGATTCCACGCCCTCCTGATTCTCGATCCGGAACCCTGCCGCCCGTTCGACGAAACCCGCAAAGGATTGAATCTGGGAGAAGGTGCCGCCTACCTGGTACTGGAACGGCCCGAATCGGCCCGGCGGCGCGGAGCGGCAATACAAGCTTACCTTTCGGGATACGGCAATGCCTGCGATGCGTTTCACCAGACCGCCTCCTCGGACAACGGGGAAGGGCCGGCCCGCGCCATGCGGCAAGCGTTGACGATGAGCGGCATCAATCCGGCTTTGGTGGACTATATCAATGCCCATGGCACGGGAACGCCGAACAACGATTATACCGAAGGAAAAGCCATCGAGCAAGTATTCGGAAAAACAATTCCTCCCGTCGGATCGACCAAGTCGATGACCGGGCACACCACCAGCGCGGCGGGAAGCGTAGAAGCCGTTATCAGCATCCTGGCCTTGAGCCGGGGGGTTATTCCTGGCAATCTTCGCTTACAACAGCCCATCCGGACGCTTTCGTTCGAACCGATACGCGCCACCCTGCGCAACCAGGCACTCCGTCATGTAATGTCCAACTCGTTCGGTTTCGGGGGAAACGATACCGCATTACTGTTTTCAAAAACTTTAAGTTAGCATGCATATACCTTTTTATATACGGGGTATGGGAGCCCTCTCGATGCAACAGCCTTTCACAGCCGAAGGCATTTTCTCGCCGGCTCCACTACAGGAAAAACGAGGTGCTTGCCTCGACCCGGACTTCAAGAAATACATCTCGCCGGTAGCTGGGCGCCGCATGAGCGCCATCATCAAACGAGCCGTCGCCTCCTCCTTATTCGCCTTGGAGGAAGGAGGAATAGAGATGCCGGACGCGATTGTGTCTGGTACGGGACTCGGTTGCGTGGCAGATACCGAACATTTTCTGGAAGACATGATCCGGCAGAACGAACATTGCGTACATCCGGCGCATTTCATTCATTCCACCCACAACACATTCAGTTCGCAAATTGCCATCCGGCTGGGTTGCCATCACTACAACACGACCCATATCCACCTCGGAACATCCTTCGACAATGCCCTTTACGACGCCTGGATATTGGTACAGAACCAGAGGATTCGTACCGCCCTGGTAGGAGGTTTCGACGAAATGACGGAAACTTGTTTCTCGATGGCCGCCCGCTTGGGATGTTGGCGACACGCTTTTGCAGGAGAAGGCGCCACGAGTTTCGCCCTATCCACGGAAAACACCGGAAAAGCCTATGCAAGCATCGCTGCAATGATTTGCTTTTACCGTCATCCCAATTGGAAAAAGCGGCTGGCTCTCTGGCTATCGGAGGAAGGACTGTCGTGGGAAGACATCGATTTTGTCGTAACCGGACGCAACGGTGATCCGCTGAACGATGATCCGTACGATCGGCTGGACTGCCGCGAGAAAGAAGTCGGATACAAGTCTCTTTGCGGCGAATACTTCACTTCCTCCGCCTACGGGCTTCACGTAGCGGCCCATTTGCTAAAAGCCGGTAAAATACCGGCTCACCTCAGCCTGTGCGGAAAAGCGTACGAAGGAGAGATCAAGCGGATACTCTTTGTCAATCACTGGTTATCGAAAGACATTACTTTTATCCTATTGGAATCATGTACCGATTAATTCTGTTATCCACCCTGCAAAGCACCTTGCTGGTAAGCGCCCAGGTATTTTTGAAATTCGCCCTCTACCGTTCCGGTCCGTTCCAGTGGAGCTGGAGCTGGGCGAAAACAGCCCTCGCCAACCTTCCGTTAGCCTTATCCGGGCTTTGCATGGTTGCCGCTACCGGTCTATGGATGTATATCCTCCGGCATTTCGAATTCAACCAGGCCTATCCGCTCATCAGCATCAGCTACGTTTTGGGCACATTTGTATCGATCGTCCTGTTTAAGGAAACGATCCCGCCGATCCGGTATATAGGCATTGCCTTTATCATTCTGGGAGTCATCCTGATTGTTCAAAAATAAATTTTATATCGATAAATCCGTATGAAAAAAAACAAGCTGTGGTTGTGGCTGAGCCTGGGAAGCCTTTTCTTCCCGGCCTTGGCGGGACACGCCTTACCGGATGTGCCCCCTGTCGTGACACATATACTCGATACGTCAAAAGAAATCCGGACATTGACATGTCATTTTACTGAAAAAAAGAAAATAGCCCTGCTAGCCGATACCAGCGTTTCGCACGGACAGATGTACTACCGGAAAAGCCGGTGCATGCGCTGGGAATATACCGATCCGAATCCCTTTTACGGAATCACGAACGCCGAAGGTTCGGTAATGTTCAGGGCTGGAAAAGTCGATAAGGTAGGTACGAAAGTATTCGCCCAGATCAGCCGACTTATCTTAGACCTGATAAACGGGCAGCCGATCGATGAAAAAATATTTACTACTGTCTATCAGAAAACGTCCCTCGGTCATCAACTCACGCTGATTCCGCAAATGCGAAAACTCAAAACGAGCCTCGATGCCCTGATACTATCCTTCGACCTGGAAACCTATACGATCCGGACAATCGAATTCCGCCAGGGAGCGGATGTTACCCGTCTCGAACTTACCCATATCCGAATGAACGAACCGCTCGACGAAAAACTATTCCGATGGAAATAAAAACAGAAGGATTTTATACGGCGACCCAGCGTGAAGAATCTCAGGTAGGCTCCTTGACAGTACAGATACGGTTGAACCCGCAACACTGGGTTTACCGGACCCATTTTCCGGCTATGCCTGTTACACCGGGCGTATGTATCCTGCAAATGATCGGTGAGCAGCTCTCGGCACACAAGCAAAGACCGCTGCAACTTGTCTATGCCAAAAACATCAAATTCCTCCGGCTGCTCAATCCTGAAGAATTTTCCGAAATCGAACTTCACCTGCGCTACGAAACAGACGGAGAAATCGTCAGAACTCAGGCCACGGTATGTTCGGCACAAACGATCTTCGTGAAAGCCAGCCTTGTATATCAATAGAAACGAACAAACTTTACTGTAAAACGAAAGGGATATGAACCAAGATAACGACATTCGGCAGAGGAACATTTGCCTCGTGTTGCCAACCTACAACAACAGCCAAACCGTGGGCAAGGTGATTGAAGAACTACTCGAACACACCACACATATCATTGTAGTGAATGACGGCTCGACGGATTCGACTGCAAAGATATTGACTGCTTACCGCCACCGGTTGATCGCGGTAATATCCTACCCTGTCAACCGCGGCAAAGGTTACGCCCTGAAGCTCGGTTTCCAACAGGCCATCGAAAAAAAGTATGCCTATGCGCTCACCCTCGACACTGACGGCCAACACGATTGGAGCTGTGCCGAGCGCCTGCTTGCAGCTGCCCGAACATCCCGCGACGCCCTGCTGATCGGCAGCCGTTGCCGGTATCATGACGATATGCCCCGCCCGAATCGAATGGCCAATCGTTTTTCCAATTTCTGGTTTTACGTACAGACAGGTTACCGGCTACCCGACACGCAATCGGGCTGCCGCCTTTATCCGCTCGAAAGAATGGAGGACATGCACCTCATCACCAATCGGTTTGAGCTGGAAATAGAAGTATTGGTACGCTGCGCGTGGCGGAACATTCCGCTGAAAGCCGTTCCGATCGCCGTGTATTATGCACCCGAAAGAAAACGGGTAAGCCATTTCCGGCCTTGCCTAGACTTTCTTAGAATCAGCGCACTCAATACGATGCTTACTTTTCTGGCCCTCGTATACGGACGCCCCAAAATGTGGTTATCGACATGGAAAAAATAGTACTGCATATCTACGATTATTTGAATAAGCATCGCCGGCTCGGGCGGGTACTTCCTTTTTTATTGCTGTTGTTGTTGGGATACGGCAGCAGCCGTATCACACTGGAAGAAGACATTGCCGGTTTTCTGCCCGATGGAACCGGCCAACAACAGCTTTTATCGGCGTACCGCAACTTGCGATCGGCCGACAAAATCCTCATCAGTCTGCAAACCCGGGAAGCCATGTCCGATGCCGGCCAACGCATCGACCAACTTTCGAAAGCAGCCGATTACTTTGCCGATTATTTCGAAGCCCTGCCCACAGAGCACTTGGTCAAAGAAAAAGGGTTCCGGATCGATGCGGCTGATTATCTGGGGGTGGCCGACTTTATCACTGAAAACCTACCTTATTTTCTAGACGAAGAAGCCTACATCCGGCTCGATTCCTTACTAGCTCATACCGCTTTCGATTCGTTATTCGTACAGAACCGGCACTGGTTACTCTCTCCCACCGGGAGCTTTCTGAGCCGGAATCTAGCGACCGACCCCTTCCATTTTTCCGCCTTTACGCTTGAAAAATTGAAAGATACGGGTCTGGAAGAAAACTACTGCCTGATCGACGAACACCTTTACACAGCCGATTCGCTGCGCCTGGTAATGTGGTTAAGTTCCGCCCACGGGGGAAGCGAAACACAACAAAACGGCAAATTGGTGGAATACCTCCGGCTTGCGGCCGATTCGGTAGCCCGTTTAGGCGTTCACGCCGATTACCTGGGCGCTCCCGTCATTGCCGTAGGCAATGCAAACCAAATCAAAAAGGACGCCTTGGTCTGTACAACCATCGCGCTGGCTGCCATGATAGCCTTGCTAGGCTGGTATTTTCGGCGTTTACGCCACCTCTTGCTGATCTGCGTACCCATCCTTTTCGGCATATTATTCGGGCTGAGTGTGCTCGGTCTTTTTCGCCCCACCGTTTCCGCG
Organism: Tannerellaceae bacterium; assembly: GCA_048403675.1. Taxonomy (GTDB): domain Bacteria; phylum Bacteroidota; class Bacteroidia; order Bacteroidales; family Tannerellaceae; genus Parabacteroides. The sequence continues at coordinate 8,483 of DBFJSK010000024.1, forward strand.
ATCGCACTCGGGGCCGGATCGGTCATTTTAGGAATCGGCGTCGATTATGCCCTGCATTACCTGATCCACCTCAGCCACGTACCCGATCGAAGAGCCGCTCTGAAAGATATTACCACGCCGATGGTGATCGGCAATATTACCACTGTCGGCGCTTTTCTGAGCTTGTTGATTATGAGCACGGCCGCCATGCGTGATTTCGGTTTGTTCGCCGCTTTATCGCTGATCGGAATCATCGTATCGGTACTTGTTTTCCTGCCGCACTGGATGGGCACCCCAAAACACATTCCCGGGCGTCGCTGGATCAACCGATGGGCCGACTACCGCATGGAAGATCAAAAAGGCATACTCATTTTCGTCCTTTTGCTTACCTTGCCGCTCCTGTGGTTCAGCCAGCATGTCCGGTTCGATACCGATTTCCAACGTATCAATTACATGACGCCGGAGCAGCGACAACATTTATCCGAACTTACCCGGCTGCAATCCCCCGCCTCGTATACTTCCCTGTACGCCTTGGCCGAAGGCGACCATTTAAACGAAGCCTTGCGTCAGTATGAGCAGCAACAAACCGTGATCGATACCCTGTCCGGACGACGGCTGGTCGCTTTTCAAAAAGGAATCGGCAGTTTTCTTCCCTCCGACTCCACCCAGGCGAAACGAATCGAAAGATGGGAAGCGTGGAAAAGCAAATACGGCGACCGTTTGATTGAAATCGCAGAAAAAGAAGGCAAAAAAGCCGGCTTCACCGACCTGGCCTTCGGCCCTTTCGCCGCTTTCTGGAATCGCTCCTTCAAAGTGCAGCCACCCGCGTATTTTCTCCCTTTACAACAAACTTTGTTGAAAGGATACCTGATAAATGACGAAGAAACAGGCAAACACCTGGTTCTAACCCAACTGTTCGTAAAGGAAGAAAACCTGGCGGAAGTCTACCGGACATTCGATGCGGAAAATACGACCCGCTCCTCCTTCCTTTTCGATTCGAAAACCCTGACCAATCAGATGCTATCGGTTCTGTCGGATGATTTCAACGAAGTATTTTATTTTTCAGGTTTTCTCGTCTTCTTTTTTCTATGGAAAGCTTTCGGACGGATCGAACTGGCTCTTTTAGCTTTCTTGCCGATGGCCCTGAGTTGGTGCTGGATCACCGGGATCATGGGCCTCGGAGGCATCGACTTCAACATCGTCAATATTATCCTATCGACCTTTATCTTCGGCTTGGGCGACGATTATACCCTTTTCATTATGGACGGACTAATGTATGAATACGCCTATGGAAAAAAAATGCTTTCCTCCTATAAAACAGGCGTTACGCTCTCGGCGCTCACTTTGTTTATCGGCGTAGGCTCGTTGATCTTGGCCGTACACCCTGCCATGCATTCGTTGGGAATCGTGGCCATCATCGGCATGACGTGCGTAGTAGGCATGGCTTTCCTCATACCCCCGGTTTGCTTCAAACAACTTACTCAAGTATACAGCCAAAAAAGATGGAGCTATCGTCTCTCTCCGCTCACGTTTTCCGACGTATGCACTACGATCTACGCTTTTCTTATCTTTCTGACCGGTACGTTCTACCTTAAACTATATGGTTGTTACCTTTTCGCCTTCCGCCGGGAAAACGAAGCAAAAAAAGCTCGTTATCACACCGCCATTTGCCGTATTTCCCGCTTCGTGGTACAGCACATGCCCCGTATTCCGTGTGTGATGACAATACCGCCGGAAGAGAATTTCCAAAAACCCGCTATTGTGATTTGCAACCACCAATCGCATCTGGACCTGATGTATCTGCTCCAACTCTCACCAAAAATTATCGTGTTGACTAACCGCTGGGTATGGAACAGTCCGTTTTACGGACGCATCACCCATTATGCCGACTATTATCCGGTGACCAATGGAATAGAAAACAGCCTCGATCGGCTCGGAACCTTGATCGCCCGGGGCTATTCCATCGCAGTTTTCCCGGAAGGAACCCGTTCGGAAGAAGGCCGGCTGCTTCGTTTTCACAGGGGAGCATTCTTCTTAGCCGAACAATTGGGTGTCGACTTGTTGCCGGTAGTCATGCATGGTGTAGGGCATGTTCTGCCTAAAAAAGAATGGATTATGAAACCGGGCACTGTCGGCATCCGGGTACTAGCCCGCATCTCGCCTTCCGACGGTCGGTTCGGCCCGGACTACCGGAGCCGTTCGCGGGAAATACGGCAACTGTTCAAGCACGCTTACCTCCGGTTAGCGAACGAACGGGAAACGCCGGCCTATTTTGCGCAGCGCGTTCTTGCTTTGTTCCGGTATAAAGACCGAGCGACGGAAAAAGCGGCCAGGCGTCAGTTGCAACATGTAGCCGCCATCAACCGCTGGGTACGCGAACTGCCTGAAAACGCCCGGATCACGATGAATATTCAAACCGGCGCTCTCGCGCTTATCGCCCTGCTATGCCGGAAAGATATTCGGATCGGGATTTTATCCGACGACGACGAAAGACTGCTGTTCCTGCTTCAAACAGCCCAGCAAATCGGAACCGATCGGCTATTCCCTGCGCAAACCGTTAAAAAAAGCAGACCATTCCCGGCTTGTGAACAGCCGGCCGGCAAGCAGGAAATTATTCACGAAAAACAAATAATGGAGGGCTGTTTATGAAACACGATGTGGTAATCATAGGCGGGGGTCTAGGGGGCCTCCTGTGCGGCTATATGCTGTGCAAAGAAGGGCTGGGGGCAGTTATCCTCGAAAAAAATCAACGAATCGGAGGCTGTCTCCAATCGTTCGGACGGCAAGGATATGCTTTCGATACGGGTATGCATTATGTAGGCAGTCTGGACGAAGGCCAGCTTTTATACCGTTTCTGGAAATACTTCGGACTGACCGATACTATCCGGCTGCGCAAACTGGACGCGGAAGCGTTCGACACGATCTCGATCGGTGGCAAGCGCTATGCTTCGGCCATGGGATACGAAGCCTATATCCATAAGCTATCCCACTACTTCCCGGCGGAAAGGGAAGCCATTCGCAAATATGTGCAAACCATTCAGGATCTTTCCGTTGCTTCTCCCCTCTCCCGGCTGGAAGAATCGGATGGAATAGCCTCGCTCGACGAACATTACATCCGCGAATCGGTCAGCGGGTATATCGCCTCGCTGACCGGCAACCCGCTTCTGCGCAGCGTATTGGCCGGAAACCAACCACTCTACGGCGGTCTCCAGGACAAAACGCCTTTTTTTATTCACGGTTTTATCCACAATTCTTATATTCAGAGCGCCTACCGCATTGTCGGAGGGAGCCAGACTATCGCCGACCGGCTCATGCAATCCATCGGCGAAATGGGGGGCCAAGTTCTGACCGGCTGCGAAGCCGAAAAATTAGAAGGCGATCGTAGCGGGTTGACGGCCGTCCGTTGCCAAGACGGACGCCGGTTCGAAGCCGACCGTTTTATTTCAGCCATCCATCCCCAGCAACTGGTGAAAATGATCGGAGAAGAAGCAGCCAAGCCTTCCTTTATCCGCCGCGTCAATCATCTGGAAAACACAATCGGTTGTTTTACCCTCTATCTTGGTTTCAAAAAACAAGCCGAACCTTATCTGAATACTAATTTCTTTCATTATCACACCAACGATGTATGGAGTTGCAACGAGTATACTCATCGTTGGCCTTTGGGGTATCTTTATATGCACCAGCCCCCTGCCGACGGCGGGGCGTATGCCGACTGCGGAGTGGTGATCTCCTACCTGCGTTATGAGGAAGTAAAAACCTGGGCCAGTACGCGTGTAGGGCGGCGGGGGGAAGCTTACCGTGAGTTCAAACACCAAAAAGCCGAGCAATTGCTCGATGCGCTTGAATCGGAATTTCCCGGTTTGCGAAACCGGATCGCTTATTACGAAACCTCCACGCCCCTTACCTACCGCGATTATACCGGTACGACCGACGGCGCAATGTATGGCATCCGGCGCGACATCCATATCTCCACTTCCGGCATCACCTCGGCGCGCACTTACATTCCGAATCTGTTTATGACGGGACAAAATACCAATTCGCACGGCATGCTCGGGGTAGCCACCGGCGCCATGCTCACCTCGATGCAAATAATGGGCTTCAAACCGATTATACGCGCCGTCAGTCGAGCCTCAGAAAGCCATTCAAAAACAACAAAATGAAAACAGTTCTGATTATAGGAGCAGGGATCGGCGGTCTGCACGCCGCAGCCCTGTTAGGAAAAGAAGGGTACCAGGTTACCGTCTTGGATAAGCACGTTCGGGCCGGAGGAGGACTGCATACCTTCCGCCGCGGCTCGCTGGAATTCGAAACCGGCATGCATTGCATCAGCGGTTTGCAGGAAGGGGGCGTGTTGCGTCAGCTTTATACCTACCTCGGCATCTTCGACCAACTCAGCTATAAACTGCTGGATGAAAAAGCATTCGATACGCTTTACCTCCAAAACGAACAAATACGCTATACCGTAAGCCGCGGCAAAGAACAATTTATAGAAAGTTGGAGTCGCCAGTTTCCCGAATCAAGCGAAGAAATCCGGCGTTATACCGATGCCTTGTATGCCATTGCCGAGAAATTTTATCTCTGTAATATGCGATTGCCACGGCCGGAAGACCGTAACCTTTTCGAAGACGAAGATGTCGTCCGTCCGGTGGGAGACTTCATCGCTCGCTACATCCGTCATCCGCGTCTGCGCCAACTGATGGCTTACAATAACGCCCTCTACGCCGGTCAGCCAGAAACCACGCCGGCTTACGTCCACGCCATCGTGAGCCGTTTCTACATTGAAGGAGCTGCACGCTTCGTAGGGAGCAGCCGGCAACTGGCGGAAGCGCTTTGCGGAGCGATCCGCCGTATGCAAGGCAACGTACTTACGCAGGAAGAGGCGATCCGCATCGAAGTGGCCGATAAGAAAGTGAGGTATGTAGAAACAGCCCGCGGACACCGGTACACGGCTGATATATACATCTCCGCCCTTCATCCTTCGGCCACCGTGCGCCTGATCGATCCTTCCCAACTGGGCAACGCCTACCGTACGCGAATGATGAGTCTGAAAAACAGCTATTCCTCCTTTATCCTTTATCTCACGCTCAAACCAGGTTGCTTTCCGTACCGTAATACAAACCTGTATTGCATCGACAAAGCCGACGACATCTGGAATCTGGCTTCCTCTTCATTCGAGCGCTGGCCGCTCGGCCTGATGGCCATGTCGGCGCCGGAAATGACCGGCGACGAACTTTATACCCGCAAGCTGATTATCAACAGCCCGATGCGGTATGACCTCTTCCGGCCGTTCGAAGGTTCTTTACATGGATACCGGCCGCCGGAATACGAAACATTGAAAAAAGAATATGAAACCCGTTTGCTTCGCGCTTTTCTACGCTATTTTCCCGAAGCCGAAGGTTGTATTGACAGTTATTTCAGCGCCACTCCCCTCACGATCCGGGATTTTACGGGATCGCCTGAAGGATCGCTGTACGGGATTGTGAAAGACGTGCGCACGCTCGAACTCTCGCATACTGCACCACACACAAAAATCCGTAATCTTTTTCTGACAGGACAAAACATCAACCTGCACGGCATTCTGGGCACCCCCCTGAACGCGATGATTACCGTGGCCGCCATCACCGGCGGTATCGAACCGCTGATCGAAAAAGTACGACAAGCCAATCATTAATCTACACGATATGAAACTCAAATTGATTTATCCCAAATGGAACAAATTGCCGGGACAGACCACCTTCAATCTTCCCCCCCACGGCCCCGTCGTTTTCGCCGCCAGTTTACCCGAATGGGTAGAGGTATCTTTTACCGATGAAAACGTAGAAGTCATCGACTTCGAAGAAGCTTGCGACGGCGTAGCGATCTCCATGATGTTATCCACCCAGGTAAAACGCGGCTGGGCCATCGCCGAAGAATTCCGCCGGCGCGGCAAACAAGTAATGTTCGGCGGCATATCCACCATGCTGCATGCCGAAGAAACCCTGCTGCACGCCGACTCTGTTTTCCTGGGAGAAAGCGAAGGGAGGATGGACACGGTAATGCAAGATTGGAAAAACGGCCGCTTGCAAAAAGTATATAATTTCATGACGCAGCAACCCCCTATCGGCTCGGTAGGTCCGGCGCGCCGGGATCTTTACAAACGGGAATTATACAACCACAAAGGCGTGCCGATGGTAGATCTGTTTCATGCCTCCCGCGGCTGCCGGTTCTCCTGTTATCCCTGCGCCGTCAGCTATCTGGGCGGCCGTTTGTTCCGTCCGCGCCCCTTTGAAAGGGTAATCGAAGAACTGGCAACGATCGATAACAACCGGCTATTCATCGTCGATAATTCCTTATCCCAAAACAAGGAGTGGGAATTGGAACTTTTTCGGGAAATGATTCCGCTCAAGAAAAAATGGATCAGTCATACCATCGAAGACGACCCCAAGGTGCTCGACCTGGCCGCTCAGGCAGGCGCTTGGTACGTTTATCAAGCCGTATACGACACATCCGATTATATCCGCCAGCGCATCAAACGATACCACGAGTACGGGATCGGCGTGGAAGGCACCATCCTGTTAGGACTCGACAACCAGACGGCCGACGATTGTAAACGACTGATCGACTTTCTGTTGGAAATCGATCTTGACCTAGCCGAATTTACCGTGATGACGCCTTTTCCTCATACCAAAGGGTATGACGATTTGCATCGTCAGGGACGCATTTTCGACTATGACTGGGATCATTACAATGCCGGAACCGTGGTTTTCCACCCCAAACAAATGTCGGCGGAAACCTTGCAGGAATTGTACGACTATGCCTGGAGGTCTTTCTACCACGAAGAGTCGCAGGAACAAAAAATGTTCCGTCTATTCTCGAAAGTCGTCTTGCGCGAAATGGAAGACGACACCTATCGCCCGCGCGATAGACGGTTGATTAACCAGTCGTTCGGAAAAGAAATCGTACGGCATAACGCAAAAAAATAAAAACCGACGGCCCGCGGGCCGGCAAAACAATCACATGGAATCATGAAAATAGTCGACATTTATTACGACGAACGCTTTCCCTTTAAGGGGATTTGGGACATCCCCTCGGAATGCGGTTTGAAAATAATCCGGAAAAAAGGACGCACCTATGTAATCGTAACCGAACTATATCAGGATAATCCCGGCACGTCTGTCACGGCGGCCGGCATTATCCTGGCCCAGCAGATTTGCGAAAAAAAAGGACTGACGCTT
>DBFJSK010000025.1:0-19473 GCA_048403675.1 Tannerellaceae bacterium
CTTATGCAATTCGAATTTCACTGGCATGAAATTTCCCTCGGATGCCAGTGAAAACGGTATTTCATGGGGAGAGAAAATGACCCCTTTGTAACAGCTTATATTACAAACAATTACAAAAACACATTTTCCGGCTCCCCATTTCCGGACTTCTTGTTATTTTTTTATTTTCAGCAATCGCTCAACGACCGATTCCCAAACGCCCCAACATCTCCTTGCCGAGCGTACTTTCCGCCACTGCGGGCGCCACGATAAGAAAACCTCCGCCCCGGCGGCTATCCACGATCCGCGCAATACAAGGATACCGTTCCTGCTCCATCGGATAAAGCAACCGCTGGGAAGTCGTGGTATACGCCACCGCTTCGAACAACCAAGGTTCGAACAAAGCGAAATCGGTATAGGCCGCCTGCACGCTGACGCCGGCATCCGATAAACCGGCAAACCGCACGCTATCGGCAAACGTCACGCCGCGGCCTTCCACCGTAAACCCGAACAACCCGTTCTGCGTACTCCAGGAATTGAAGAATTGTTCCTTCCCCCAATAATTCACCCCTTTGCGTTTAGGAAAATCGAAGCCCATATCCGGCAAATCTTCATCCACAGCCTGCCAGGCATAGCCTTGGGCAGGCACGCCGATATTAGGCCTGTTTCGCACGGTCAACCCTTCTCCTAGCCCATCTTCCGAAATCCGGATCGTGAGTTCGTTCGGCTGTCCAAAACGGAAAGCGCCGTAAACGGGATCGCCCGGCTCGATGACATACATCCGGCTCACCCGTTTATAAGTATGGTTGTGCGGATACCGGGTGCGCGTAGGATACTCCTGTTTCATGCGGGGCGCCATATCGCTGTAACGGCCTACCAGCCGGCCGTTGATATACACGCTGTCAAGCCCCAGCAACGAACCGATTTCCAGATACAAAGGCTGTCCTTCGAATCCGGCGGGAAGAGTAACCGAAGCGGCATACCTGAGGCGTCCCCGGCCGGGCAAGGTATCGGTTCGTCCGGATGCGAAATAACATTTCCGGCGTGCCGGCAGCCATTGATACCAATCGATCAATCCTCCTTGTTCGCCCAAAATACCGGCTCCGTCTTCGTCGCATTTGGCATTTGCGGCCGCACCGTACAATACCAGCGTACCCCCGGCCGCCACAAACCGTTCAATCGAGCGGCGCACGCTTTTCCCTTCGGTCGTATAAAGCGGCAAGCGCGAAGCCGGGACGATAACATGCGCATACCGGGCGGCATCCAAGTCGCCCAATTGGCGTACGTCGATCGTTTCCAGCGAGAGATCCGACATCCCCGCAGGCAAATCCGAACGCCCGCCACGCAAATCCGAATGCCCGGCATGAAAAATGGGATCGTAAAATAAAACGGTTTTGCCTTCCTTCAGCGCAGGCACCGGTTTCTTTTCCACCGTCCGGTAAGCCGGAATTTCCTCGGCCGGATGTACGTAAATTTGTTTGCGCGCTCCCTTCACAACGGTTTCCGGGGCGGTGTAGACCACTTCAATCGAAGAATCGGCCACCTCCACCGTCAGCTTTCCTTCGCGTGTCGTCAGCCGGATCTTTCCCCCCGGCGAAGGCAAGGTGCAAGCGTAATTTTTCCAGGTGCCGGGTACGGCCGGCATCACTTTTATTTGTCGCCATCCGGGCGCGAGCGGTTCTACCCCCAACAAATCCTTGGTCACCACATCCAGCAGGTTACCGGCCCCGGTCGGAAACGCGTTGCCGCCGTAGGTTTTCCCCTCCAGATCGAGCGTCTCTTCCAATAAACCGGGATACTTTTCATCCCGTATCGTGGAAGCAGCATTCCGTAACAACCGGTAACCGCCCGCTTTATCGTCGTACCGGAAACGAGCCTCCGCTTCCCATAAGTTCCACCAAGGCCATACTTTCATATTCTGGTCGTTTTGCAAGCCTACATGATTCATGCGCGGCACGATCGTGATGGAACCGTACGGCGTCCAGTTCGTCCGTTTCAGGTAATCGAGCGTCTTGCGGGCGCGCACTTCGTCGGTGGCGCCGATTTTCAATAACATGCTCTGCGAGGCTTGCGAGCTGCGCCGGCTGACGGTCTGCCACAGCATCATATTGTTGAAATAGCCTTCCTCTTCGTTCCAATACGTATGTTGGATGGCCTGCCGGGTGCGGGCATACAGGGTTTGAAGCTGCGCAGCCGCTTCCCCGTGGCCGAGTTCGCCCTCGATAAGCGAAAAGTTATACAGCAACCCCGCATACATCGCATTGGCGGCCAGGGTCGTAACGCCGTTGGTGGTAAGCATCATAATCATGTGATCCATAAATTCGGTCACGTCGATAATCAGCCCGTCGCCATCGTAATCGCGCTGTATCCAGTGGGTCACCCAGGGCCGGATGATTTCGGCATCCCGCCGAAGGGTTTCTTTATCGCCCGAATAGAGGTAATATTTCCAGATCGAGCGGGCCGTCCAGCCGATACCGGAGGCGGTGCCCCCTTGCGAAGGATCGTTCGAATTTTTGCAGTCGGACGGTTCCATTTCAGCATACCGTTCCAAATCATAGGCCAACGAACGACGCGCCATCGCTTCGCGGCCCGAGGCGAGCGCGCCCGGCAACAGGCCCGAACCCAGGTCGCGGGCCCAAATATCGAGCCAGCGGAAGAGTTCGCACAGCATGATCTGGCCGTTGTCGCTCAAATCGAGCAGGTATTGGGAAAACACGACCGCTTTATTCAAAAGCGTATCGGGGCTTTCCAATATCAACCCGCGGGTATACGGTTCGTAAAGCGCTTGCTGCATGGCCTCGGGCGAAGCCGGCGTTTCCCCTTCTTTTTCCGAATAGAAAACGACGGTTTTGCCGTTCGTCCGCACGGCGGGAAGCTCCCGGCGCACCCAAGGTTGCGACGAGCGGGTTTCTATTTCGGCCGCCGTTCCTTTCGGAGTTTCGATGCAAACGGTATAACCCGAAGCCGGCAATACGCCGTACAGGATTCGGATCTCCCCCCCCTCCAGCGCCGCGCTATAGGCCACGCCGCCCGGGAAAAAAGAAGAATGCCAGCCGAGCGTGGCCGGATCGAGAGTACCGGTTTTTGTCCGGATCAGCAGCGTGCCGCCCAGCTCGGCGCCTCTTACTGCCGTAAACGAAGCCGGCAGCGTGCGTACCAGATAAGCTCCGTTGCCCACCAGGCCCGCCAGGGCTTTTCCGGGATAGTAGAGGGTATCGGACACTGCTTCAGCGCGAAGGAAAAAAGTCGAGCCGAGCAAGCATAGAAGTATGAGCAGATTTTTCATAAATTGTTTTTGTGTTTGAAATGTGAAAGGCTGCCTGTCCCGGCCCTGTTCGGGATGCCGGAGCAGGCAGCCGGATGGATTCCTACTCTTTTGAGAGTTTTGCTACCTGGTGGTTTGCACCTGGCGCCCGGATTATCAATAGCCGGGGTTTTGCTTCAGATTGGGGTTCTTGTCCATTTCCGCCAGCGGAATGGGGAATACCCAGGTATGCTTGTCGGGATTGTCGGCGGCCGGTTTGAAGTCCCACGTGCCCCCGAAGGTGCCGAAACGAATCTGGTCGTTGCGCCGCCAGCCTTCGAATACGAATTCGAATCCGCGTTCGTCGAGCAAGTTCTCCAACGTCAGTTTTTTAATTTGCTTGTCTTCGCTGTACGGGCTGAAATTGCGCTCGCGCACCTGGTTCACCAACGCCCGGGCTTCCGGTTCGTTGCCTTGGCTGATTCGCAGCAGGCATTCGGCTTTCATCAACAAAATATCCGAGAAACGGAAAACGGCAAAGTCGTTGTTCAGATGGTTGCGCCCTCCTACTTCGGGTTCCCATTTGAACAAGCGGGCGCCCTCGGTTTCGGTCGCATTTTCGAAATCGTTCATCGAAATGCTGATATTCAAATCATTCCCATTTCTATCCTTCAGTTTCTCGCCGTCGGCGCCGTATTGCTGACCGATCATGAACCAGCCGAAGCGTACGTCATCCCGATCGAATTTGTTTACAAAACTCGGTACGGCGCAAGGGCCGTTCCAACATTCGCTCACCAACGAATAAGTAGCCTGGCTGGAATAATGCCACGACATCTGGTAAGGAATGAAATAACCGCGGAAATAATCGGCATCGTAAGGAATGGCCCAGATGTTTTCCACCGAACCTTCGTTTTTCACTTTGAAGTTGGTACGAACGTCCGCCTCCAGTTGGTAGGGGCTTTTTTCGATCATCAGGTTGCAATACTTCAACGCCTTTTCCCACTGGGGCGTGCCGGTATATACTTCGGCATTGATGTACAATTTAGCCAGCAAGGTATAACCTACCCATTTGGTGAATTTGGTATAGGTAGCCGAATTTACTTCTTCGGTCAGGTTATCGACGATGTCGAGCAATTCCTGTTCGACGAAATCGTACACTTCCTGCCGGGTATTGTTCGTGGGCAGCGAGCTTTCGAATTTCGTTACGATGGGCACGTTGCCGATGCCGTCGAGCATGATGAAATACCAGAAAGCGCGCAGGCCGCGGAGTTCGGCATAGATACGGTCTTTATCGGGCAGTTCCACTTCGCTGTTGTCTAGCATATTAATCACTTTGTTGATGGTTGTAACGGCATCGAAGCGCCAGAGGTTGGGGCATTCGTTGGCTATCCATTCGTGGCGGTGATACCTCAGGTGAATGCCTCCCGAGAGCCAGTCGAGGCCGCGGGCGGGGATCATATACTCGTCGGACGAAATTTCCTGCATCCAGAAATCGTTGTTCACATAGTTCACCATCGTGCCGTAAGCCGGCCCGATCAGGGAGTTCAATTCTTCGGTGGTCATTCCGTATTTGTCTTGCGGAATCACGCTATATAATTTCTCGTCGAGATCGGTACAGGAGGAAAACAGGGCCGTACCCAGGGCGAGTGACAGAAATGCACTTACTATCTTTTTCATAAAGTCGCTTCGTTTTATTAGAATGAAATGTTAACACCAGCCGTGAACGAACGGGTTTTCGGATAATATTTCTGTGCGTCGATACCGAACACGATACCGTCTTGCGATACTTCCGGATCGATGCCTTTGTATTTGGTAATGACAAAGAGGTTATTGCCCGTCAGATACACGCGCAGTTTCTTGACTTTCGCGTTTTCGCCCAGCTTGAAATTATAGCCTACCTGCAAATTGTCGAGGCGGACAAAACTGCCGTCTTCGATATAATAGGAAGAATAGACCAGTTTCTGCTTGGCGATGCCGAGCGCCGAGGTCAGCACGTTATTACCCGGCATACGGCTGATATCGTTCAGATACAGGGCCGAGCCGTTGAGTACGTCGTTGCCGAACACGCCGCGCAACAGGAAGGAGAGGGTGAAATTCTTATATTCGAACGAGTTCGTCAGGTTGATCGTGAAGTCGGGCTGTGCGCAACCGATGTCGGTACGGTCGTCGGCATACACGAACTGGCCGTCTTTAGAAACATCTTCGTACTGGAAAATCCCGTTTTCATCCTGGCCGATATATTTCGCGCCGTAGAACGTGCCCAAGGGGTAGCCGGCTTTCAGGATTTGCGAAGTTTCCTGCAAACCGCTGATACTGGCTGCGCCGGTGTATACTTCGTCGCGCTGGAACTCCTCGTTCGACAGGCTTTCCACCATATTCTTGTTTTTCGAGAAGTTGAAACTCAGATCCCAACTGAAATTCTTGTTCCTAATCGGCGTCGATTCGATAACGATCTCAATCCCTTTGTTCGATACTTTCCCCACATTGGCGATCATACTGCTGAACTGGTAGGGAGGAGAAGGTACGGGATAATCGTAGAGCAGGTTGCTGGTCTGCTTATTATAGTATTCGATGCTTCCGCGCAATTTGCCGCCCAGCAGATAATAGTCGAGGCCGACATTCAGTTGGGCTGTCTGTTCCCATTTCAGATCCGGATTCGGGTTCTGGCTGGGCGCATACTGGGTGAAAAATTCGCCGTTGGAATAATAATAGCCGTAGGTACCGTAGAGCGACATGGTGCGGTAGTTCGGAATGTCCTGGTTACCGGTGATACCGTAGCTGACGCGGAGTTTCAAGTCGTCGATAAACGAGATGTCTTTCATAAAATCCTCTTCGCTCATACGCCAGGCTAACGAGCCGGAAGGGAAGATACCCCAACGGTTGTTTTTCCCGAAACGGGAGGAGCCGTCGCGACGCACGGTAGCCGTAGCGGTGTACTTGTTGTTGAACGAATAGGTGGCGCGACCATAGAACGAGATCAACCGGTTGGACTCTTTGTTGCTCTTCACGTCGTCGGGCTGGAGTTTGTTGCCGGCGCCCAGGTTATTGTAGGAGAACAGGTCGGTGGCGAAATTCCGGTTCTGCGCGCTGAAGCTTTCAGCCGAGAAGTCCTGGTAAGAATAACCTACGATGGCGTTCACCTTGTGCAACCCGAAAATTTTGTCGTAAGTCAGGTTGGCTTCCAACAGGTTCGACGTATTTTCCGATGTGCTCCGTTTGGCGCGTCCTTTTTCGGCTTCACCCGGTTTGGAAGCTCTCGGGGCGTAAAAACCGTCCAGGTAGTTGTTGCGCGAAAGCGATCCGTTGATCGAAGCGGTCAGCGAGGGCAGAATCTTATAGTCTGCTTGCAAACGACCCTGGAAATAGTTGCGTTTCTTTTCCGAAGTCAGTTGGTTCAGGACGGCGATCGGGTTGTAATAAGCATGTCCCAATACTTCTTTATAGCTGCCGTCTTCGTTATAGATGGGAATCGTCGGATTCAGGTTGTAAGAATAGGTATAGACGGTCTGGTCGGGCACGTCATGCCATTTTTCGAGCGTGGTATTGGCATTCAGCCGGATCATCAGTTTGTCGTCGAGCGCGCTTTGTTCGAGCGAGAAACTGGCGTTAATGCGCTGCAAATCGTTCTTCAGCACGATTCCTTTCTGATCCAGGAAGTTCACCGAGGCCCGGTAATGCGTTTCTTTCGAACCGCCCGTCAGGCTCAGGTTGTGATTCTGGGAATAGCCGGTGCGGAAAATCTCTTTATGCCAGGCCGTGTTGCCGCCGTAGTCTACGGCATCGAGGTTATTTTCCTTTACGTATTGCCGCCATTGGTCGGCCGAAAGCATATCGAGGTTGTTGGCAATCTTTTCCACACCGAAATACCCGTCGTACGAGACGGTGGCCCGTCCTTCTTTTCCCTTTTTCGTGGTGATGATGATGACGCCGTTAGCGCTTCGGGCGCCGTAAATGGCGGCTGCCGAAGCATCTTTGAGGACACTGATGGATTCGATGTCTTGCGGGGAAACAATATTCATGGAAGCCCCCGGCACCCCGTCGATTACCACCAGCGGGGCGTTGCCGCCCAGCAAGGACGTGGTACCTCTCAGACGCATGGTAGAGCCTTCCGTGGGATCCCCTCCGGATTTGGTGACCACCAAGCCGGCTACCTGGCCGGCGATGAGTTGTTCGGCCGAGGTGACCACTCCTTTATTAAAGGTTTTGTCGGAGAGGTTGACAACCGAACCGGTCAGGTCTTTTTTGGAAACCGATCCGTAGCCGATGGCTACGACTTCGTCGAGGGCCACCATATCGTCGTCGAGCACTACGCGCATCGCGCTTTTGGAGGATACCGGCATTTCCCGGGTCTGCATCCCGATAAAGGAGAATTGGATGAGTTTCGAGCCGGCCGGCACTTTTAAGGTAAAGCGGCCGTCCATATCGGTGGTTACGCCGATCTGCGTGCCTTTCACCAGCACCGATACACCGGGTAGCGTTTCTCCGTTTTTATTGACCACTACGCCTTGTACCGTGCGGTCTTGTTGTTGTTCGATTCCGCCGTTTTCCGGGTTCTCCGGCGCGACGGTTGCCGAAACAGAGCTTCCGATGACCGAAAGGCCTAGCAAGCAGAGCCACATCTTCTTGTAAAAACAATCGGATTTTTGCTGTAAAAAATTTAAGGTTATCATCTGTTTTCTTTCTAATGTTAATAGATTTTTGTATTAAATACTTCACTTCTTTTGGAAAGACGAACAACAGGCGCCGCCCGTCTATTTTTTGCTTATTTTTTTACTCCATAGGCTATGTGAATTTTAATTCGAACTTTCTTATCTTTATCTCTATATTACAAAGATACAATTAGTTAAGACGTTCGATTTGCTTAATTTTCACCTATAGTTATGGTATTCTATCCAATTTGCGCGACTTAGATCACCCGGCTGTTTTTCACCCCGAATTTTTTCTGGTATTCCGAGGGCGACATATGGGCGGAGCGTTTGAACAACTCGATAAAGTTTGAAAGATTGTTAAATCCCGCTTCCATACTTAATGTGGAGATTTTCATCCGGCCTTCGATCAGGAGCTTCTTGGCGTGCCCGATGCGGATGTCGTTTAAATATTGCACGAAGGTTTTCTGGGTACGCTCGCGGAAATAACGGCAGAAGGCGTTGGGGGTAAGTCCCACCAGCGAGGCGACTTCCTCCAGTTTGATGGGCTGGCGGAAGTTTTTCATCATATATTGGTATACTTTGTCAAAGCGGTCGAAATCGCTGGAATTGACCGATTCGGTAAAGCCTACGCTGGCCAGCAGTTCGTATTCCTCGGTTGTGGCCATCATTTCCAGCAGCGAGATGAAGCGCACGATACGCTCGGCTCCCGCCAGATCGACCGACCCGCGGATATATTCGCCGATTTGCTGCCGCGAAAGACCGGTAAATTTGATGCCCCGCCGGGAGCGTTCGATGAGTTGGCGGATATTATTCATTTCGGGCAGACGGATCAGGTTGCCGTCGAAGATGTCTTTCAGGAAAAAAAGGCAAAGACAGGAGGCTTTTAAGCCGGCCCCCTGTTTGAAAAATTCGTCGTCGTTGCGCCACTCGTGCGGGAGTTGCGGCCCGACCATACATACGTCGCCTACCTGGTAGCGGTCGATATGATCGCCTACGAAACGGGTACCCGTCCCCTCCAGGATATACATGATCTCGATTTCGGGATGGTAATGCCAGGGGACGATAAAATGAGGCAGATCCTCTTTATAAAAATTGATGTAACTGGTATCCGTAAACGGAAGTTCCTGATAAAGCGGTGTCATAAGGCAGTGTAATTTAAGGGTTAGCTTTCCAAGTCATTTCGCCGTCGAGCGGATAGGCCGGACGGTTCACCGAGCGGAACGGCAGGCTGCACATATCGAGGTTGCAGAAGCCCGAGGTGAGGGCCATTAAATGAACGGGGGCAATGTCTCGTAATTCGGGATAGAGGTAGCCAAGTTTGACGACGACGATCCGGTAGTCGAGCGGACGAACGCGGATTTCGGCGAAATCGTTCAGGGTGGTGAACGAACGGCGGCTGTTGAGCAAAACGACTTGCACGCCGGCGGTTTCCACCACGACGGCCGCCCGCGGGGTGTGCAGGAGGGAATCGGGCGAGATAAACCGCACCTTTCCTTGGAAAGAGAAGGGGCGGCCGAAGACGGTATCTTGCTTTCCGCCCACCGTCAGGCTGACCCGGGCGCCTACGCCGGCCTTTACGCAGGTGGCCATCGCTTCGGGATCGACTACGCCGGCTACCAGGGCGCCGGTAACCTTATTTTCCAGCAACGCTTTCACGACCTGCGGATTGTCGCCGGGGGCGCCCGCGGTGGTGTTATCGCCCGAGTCGGAGATAAAAACGGTCTTCGCGGGCTGTTTCTTGGCTTCTGCAATCATTTCGCCGATCGATCCGGCGGGTACGTCGAGTTCCAGGCCGTGGCGGGCGTCCCAAACGGCCTGGGCCAGACGGCAGGCTTCGGCACGGGCTTCGGCGGCGTACTT
The DNA here is from genome assembly GCA_048403675.1 of Tannerellaceae bacterium. Taxonomy (GTDB): domain Bacteria; phylum Bacteroidota; class Bacteroidia; order Bacteroidales; family Tannerellaceae; genus Parabacteroides. Next base: position 9,733 of record DBFJSK010000025.1, read on the forward strand.
TTTATCTTTCGCTACAACGAATACCCGCATGGCCGAACGGGGTAGGTCGGCCCAGGCGTAACCGGCCAGGATGGAAACGTCCATCAGGCCCTCTTTGGCGGCTACTTCGGGTATCTGCGCATAAATACTATGGAGGGGTTCTACTTCGGTAATGCTTTTTTCGCCTGGTACCAGAATGGGGATCGTCACGCCTTCGATATGGGGCTTCAGCCCTTCGCGCAGTGTCCGGATCAACATGGCTACCGCGCGTACCTGCGTTTCTTCCGTATCGCGGTGGGGAACGGTGCGGTAGGCGGTCGCCAGATTGATATGTTGCATAAATTCGGCCGATAAATTGCCGTGTGCGTCGAAACTGCCGCTAATCACGAGCTGATCGCCTACGATCTGCCGGATTTCCCGGATCAGGGTAGCTTGGGCGTCGTCGTATCCTTCCACATGCAGGGCGCCGTGCATATCCATATAAATTCCGTCCAGGGGGCCGGCATGCCGAATGCCCTCCAGGATTTCTTGTTTCATCACTTCGAAAGCGGTTTTCTCTACCACGCCGCCCGGCCAAGCATAGGCGTGCAGGGTGGGGATAATTTCGGCGCCGGCAGCTTTGAGGTAGTCGGCCCAGGCTTCTCCTTTCAGCGCATCCTCGCCGCGGCGGATGGTAAAATCGGCCGCCGTAGTATGCAGGGTGGAAAACGTATTCGATTCGTGCCGGATTCCGCAGGTCAGAATCCGTAATTTACGGGGTTTGTCGGTACACGACACGGTGGTGAGGCAACACAAGGCCAGGAATAAATAAAGTAGTTGTTTCATATCGATTATATTAGTAAAGTAAGTCGTTCGGCCGGCCGCAGCCAGGCGGTGTTCCGCAAGGGGGCGACCGGTTTGTAAAAAGAATGCTTGTTTTTTACCAGGCACTCGCTTCTTTCGGCATCCTTCAGGGACGCAGGGTCAATATCTGTTCAGGGTTCAGGAAGAAAGGGGGTACGATGCCGGGTATGTTCGAGAGCGGAAGCACCTCGTCGGGCAGATCGAAGCCCAATACGTCTGTCATAAATTGCCGGCGGCGCATACAGCGGTCGTAGACGGCCGGGTAGGTGGCGGCCAGCTCGGCGCGCAGGGCAGCATCGGCAATCACGATGCCTTCCTCCATCCGGCAGGAGGAATAAATCGGCGAGCGGGGGATAATATCGACCTGGATGCACATGCCCGAACGGATCACTTCTTCCGAATCGGCATAGATGGGCGAACTGACCCATTCGTCGTAATGAATCAGATGGCCGGGATTGAGGAAGACACCGAAACGGTCGAAGGGAAGTTGCTCGTCGATCAGCCGGCGGAAGGCTTTGCCCGGGGTGCCGATGCGCATCAGGCGGTACCAGGCGTAGCAAGCTTCGAAATAGGGAGCGGCGAAAGCGGGCACGTAATCGCGGGCGGCTTCCGGCAAATCGGTTTCGTCGAAGGCTACCCATCCGGCCCGGCAAAGGTTGCTTCCCCAATAGCCGATATTGGTGGAACAGGGATCGCCGCGGCGTACGACGTCGCCCGTCGGGCTGGACAGGCCGTAGGTCAGGTTGCCGCTGCTTTTCATTCCCGGATGGCTGTTGAGGGGATAACCGTTGTATGCGTAGGCGCGCATCAATTCGAAATCGGTTGCGCCGGCCCGGAATTGATGCAGTACCCGGCGCATGCCCTCCGAGGCCAGTACATTGGCGTACTCGAAACAAGCGATTTCGTAAACCGAACAACAGGTGCGCAGTCCATACGAGGGCGACATCAGCAGGTCGGTGGCATTCGTTACGGCGCCGGGTGCGCAAAGGGCGCGCAGCGTATCGACCAGGTAAGCCGGCACATCGATCACCGTAGCGGGGGCGTCGCTTTCGACCGGGGTAAAGTATTTCCAGCCGATGCAGCCTACCCGGGCATCGGAATCGATGCCTTCGCCTCGGAAGATTTCCCGCAAGGAACGGCTGTGTTCGCGGGGTTGGTTTAATAAGGAAAAGGATTGGAAACGTTCGTAACGCAGGCCGCCGCTCGTATAGAGCGGCGAGAAAGGGAGATGGCCTACGCATTCGTTACCCACCAAAAGCAGGGGGGGCGCCGGTTGGGCCTAGCAACAGCAGGGCTTCTTCGAAGCGGGGGTCGAAATGAACGAGGTACATCAAATTGGCCATATGTTCGCGGTCGCCGTATACAGCCAGGTGGGTAAGTCCGCGTTGCCGCATTTTATTTCTCAGACGCGACAGTCGTGTTTCCAATTCGGCCGGAGCGGGCGGCCCGGGGAAGTCGGCTAGTCCGAATTCGGGCCATTCTATGGATTGCAAAAGTGCTTTTTTCATGGTGATTTTTTTAGATTAGATAAAGTTGAGAGTTACTTTCTATGCAAATATAGAAAGAGGGCGGATTGGGTCTTTTTTGGATTTTGACGAATAGTTGTGGTATTTTATCCTTAACATACGTCTTATCAATGGGCTTATTGAAGGAATCCGTCGGCCGGCATTCCGTAATTTTTCCGGTATTCGGAGGGGGCCACACCAGTGGAACGCTTGAATTGATCGATGAAGTGCGACAGATTGCGAAAGCCTGAGTCGAAACAAATGGTAGCTATTTTGCGGTTGCCTCCGATTAATTGTTTTTTAGCATGGTTGATACGGATTTCATTCAGATACCGAACAAAGGTAGTGCCGGTGCGTTTATTGAAATAGCGGCAGAAAGCCGGAGGAGTAAGCCCGATGTGGGAGGCTATTTCCGGCAGGGTGATTTCTTCGGCGAAGTGGGTTTGGAGATACTGGTAAATCTTATCGAAACGGTCGAAATCGGCTCCATTATCGGCTTGGAGATAGTTCTCCCCGACCAGTAATTCGTAGTCTTCGCTCACGGCCATTTGTTCGAGAAGGGAGATCAGGCCGGTGATGCGGGCGCAACCTTCGGCCGGGATGATTTTGCGGATAAAGGCGCCGATCGGCTCGCGGCTTTGGCCGGTGAACCGGATGCCGCGCCGCGAACGGTACAACAGCTTGCGAATATTGGCCATTTCGGGCAGAAGGATAAAGGCGTGTTCGAATAATTCCTGATCGAATAAAATACAATAACTAAGGGGCGGTTCCGACGGGGTGCGGTTGGAAGGTTCGGCTGGGTTCCGCCAGGCATGGGGAAGCCCGGCACCGACCAGGCAGGTATCGCCCGGGGTGTATAATTCGATATGATCGCCCACCGAAAGCGTTGCGGAACCAGTCACGACGTGTCTGATTTCAAACTTCGAATGCGTATGCCAAGGTGCTGTAAAATGAGGCGATTCTTCTGTGTAGAAATCGATTAAACGGCCTTTCTCAAAAGGTATTTCCTGATAAACAGGTTTCATCCCGATGTGTTTGCATTACTTGAAACTTACTCAAAGTAACGCAAAAAGGAGATAAGTTGCAAAGATACATACGGGGTTAACATTTCGGAACTATCGATTTTTCCCGAGTCGTTCCGAAGAGTTTTGTTTAATAAAAAACAGAACAATAACTTATAAGAAATAATTAAATCGGACTTTATTTCATACGGGCATCGGCGCCCCACATCAGTTTTTCGCGCAGGGTCTGGTAAAAGGTATGGTTATAGCGTTTGATGACCTTGGTGGTGTAATCGGCTTTCGAAACCCGAAGCTGGATGCCCATCGGGAATACTTCGGAACGGCCGTCGAGGGCGATCAGGAAATATTCGTTGCGGCTTTCTACATCGAGGGAAATTACGTCGGAGTCGGGAATCACGAGCGGACGCACGTTGAGGGAATGGGGCGCCACGGGGCTGAGCACGATGCTCTGGCTCTGGGGCACGATAATGGGGCCGTTCACGCTCATCGAATAGGCCGTCGAGCCGGTTGGGGTGGAAATAACGAGGCCGTCGGCCTGGTAGGAGGTGAGGTATTCGCCGTTGAGGGAGGTATGGATGGTAATCATGGAGGAGGTATCGCGTTTGAGAATGGCGATCTCGTTGAGGGCGTAATTATAGCCGCGGTAAATACGCTGGTCGGTATGTAGCCGTAGCAGGGTGCGGGCTTCTACGCGGTAGTAGTTCTTGAAAATTTCCTCCAGGGTGTCTTCGATTTCGTTGGTGCCCACATCAGCCAGGAATCCGAGCCGGCCGGTATTGATGCCCAGGATGGGGATGTCTTGCCGGTTCACCCGGGCCGCCGTGCGCAAAAAGGTGCCGTCGCCGCCGATGCTGAGGGCGATGTCGAGATCGAAGGTGTCGTCGGTCAGTAAGCCGGCTACGGGGGGTTCGAAGTCGAACGCATCGACGAGGAAGGTGTAAAAACGGCAATCGACATAGATTTCGGCGCCGAGTGCGGCCAGTTTGCCGAACAATCGTTTGATAAGATTTTGTTTTTCTACTTGATATTCGCTACCAAATACGCCTACCTTCATACGCTTTCACCTCCTTGTTTACATGTTCATATAGTACAATAATTCGTTCATTTTCTGCTGCAACAGATCATCGACCATGCCTTTTTCCATAAAATGGTATAACACGGTGTAATTGAACCGCTCGAAGCTGCGGATCACCGGCGATGCGTCCTCCAGGTCGATCTTGATGGTCAACAGTAACCGTCCGGTGGCCGGGTCGGTGTGCGAAAGCAGGTTCATCACATGGGCATTGTTGGCTTCTACCAGCCGGGCAATTTCGGAAAGGGCATAATCCTGCGGCATCATCTCGAGCACGATCACGCTGCCGGCTGCATCGGCGTTGCATAGTTCGGCCAGGGCGTCGACCAGCTTTTCGCGGGTGATGACACCGGTATACAAGCCCTCGGGCGTGACAACCGGCAGCAGGCTCAATCCGTAACGGGTAAGCAGGGCCAGGGCTTCATGTAAGTGGCTGTTTTCCCGTACAGCCGGAGCGAAAAGTACCGGACATCCTATTTCGGCCGACGGATCGGAAAGCGCCAGCAGGTCTTTTTCGGAAACCAGGCAGCGGTACGTTCCTTCTCCGAGCACCGGCAGATGTTTTACTTTCAAATCATCCATCAATGCTAACCCGTATTCCACTGTGTCTGAAAATTTTAACACCGGAATATCTTTCGTTATGAAATCTTTTACCAACATTTTTCCGTTAATTCCCTAAATACTGCTAAATTTGCCGATACATTTGTGCAAATGTAATGAAAGAAAAAAGATATACGACATACAATGACAAATTTAAGTGTAAACATTAACAAGGTCGCAACCATTCGTAACGCGCGAGGCGGCAACAAACCCGACGTGCTCCAGGTTGCCCTGGATGCAGAAACTTTCGGTGCACAAGGAATTACAGTGCATCCCCGTCCGGACGAACGGCACATTCGTTACAGCGATGTCTATGCCCTGAAACCGCTGATAAAAACAGAATTTAACATAGAAGGGTATCCCTCGGATGCCTTTATCGATTTGGTGCTGAAAGTGAAGCCGACGCAGGTGACGCTGGTGCCGGATGCTCCCGATGCGGTTACCTCGAATGCAGGTTGGGATGTGAAAACGCATTTCGACCGGTTGAGCGAACTGGTGGATAGTTTTAAGGCCGGAGGGATTCGTACCTCGATTTTTGTCGGAACCGATGCGGCCAACATCGAGTGGGCCGCCAAAACGGGTACCGACCGGATCGAACTTTATACCGAGCCTTATGCGACGGGCTATGCGGACGATCGCGAAGCGGCCGTGGCTCCTTTTGTGGCAGCCGCTACGCTGGCTAAAAGCCTGGGCATGGGCGTTAATGCGGGGCATGATTTGAGCTTGGAGAACCTGGCTTTTTTCAGCCAGCGTATTCCTTGGCTGGAGGAAGTTTCTATCGGCCATGCGTTAATTTGCGACGCGCTTTACCTGGGTTTGCAGGAAGCGATTACGCGTTACCGGGCGGCCTTGCAAGCCTAGCCTGTTCGCTGTGTCCGGGTGCCGATGCGTTTTTTCGTTTGGCTACCGATGCGTTTTTAGCGCTGGATGGCAGCGCATTTTTTCGTCTGGGTGGGGATATGCTTTTTCTTCCGGAAAAAACCCGAATCAGACAGCCCGGACGGATTTTTTTCTTTTTCTTCTGTTTGGAATTGTTTTAACAAATTGATGAATAAAAAACAGTATGAGTATACTACTTTCCCTACAAGCTGCCGGAGCCGCAGGCTCGGCCGAACAAATGCCTGATCTGACGGCAGTCACGCTTCCCACGGAAGCGGAAATCAATGTGATCGACCTGGCCTTTAAAGGAGGTTGGATCATGGTTGTGTTGTTGTTGCTTTCGCTTATGGCGATTTATATTTTCATTCAGCGCTTGCTGGTTATTCGCCGGGCCGGAAAAGAAGATGAAACGTTTATGAATCGCATCAAAGATTATATTCATGAAGGCAAGGTGGAGTCGGCGTTGAATCTGTGCCGCGCTACCCATACGCCTTCGGCCCGGATGATCGAAAAGGGGATTACCCGCTTGGGACGTCCGATGAACGACGTGCTGGTCGCGATAGAGAATGTGGGTAACCTGGAAATCGCCAAATTGGAAAAAGGGTTTCCCCTGATCGCTACGACGGCTGCCGGGGCGCCGATGTTGGGTTTTCTGGGCACGGTAACCGGCATGGTGCGGGCTTTTTTCGACATGGCGAATGCTGGCACGAATGTGGATGTGAGCCTGCTTTCGGGAGGTATTTACGAAGCGTTGGTGACTACTGTAGCCGGTTTGGTGGTGGGTATCATTACCTTATTTGCCTACAATTATCTGGTTTCGCAAGTCGATAACGTAGTGAACAAGATGGAGGCCCGCACAATGGAATTTATGGATTTACTTAACGAACCGGCTAATTAACAAGGGCCGACCCTCAGAGATTATGGCATTAAAAAGAAGAACAAAGGTGAATGAGGCTTTCAGCATGGCTTCAATGACGGATGTCATTTTTCTGTTGCTGATTTTCTTCATGGTCACGTCGACGGTCGTGATTCCCAACGCTATCAAGGTAACGTTGCCCCAGGCGCAGAAGCAAACGGCGGCTAAACCGCTGACGCGGGTGACGATCGATGCGAATCTGAATTATTACGTTGCCTTCGGTAAACAAAAGGAGGTGCAGGTTTCGTTCGACGAAATCACGCCTTTCCTTCAGGATAGTTATGCGAAGGAGCCGGAGATGTTCGTGGCGCTTTATGCGGATGAGACGGTTCCTTACAAGGAAATCGTGAAGATCTTGAATATTGCCAACGAAAACAAATTCAAAATGGTGCTTGCCACCCGCCCGCAGAAATAGGGGAGATAGGTATGAAGCTGAATAAAGACGATGTATATAGTATAATCGGTACGGTTGTTTTCCACGGGATTATCTTCCTCATCCTGTGGTTCTCGATCCTGAAAACGGTGGTTCCCGACGAAGATGGGGGTGTCCTCGTGAATTTCGGGAATGTGGATGCGGCGGCCGGCCTTTTCGAGCCGAAATATACGGGCCAGGAGCTACCGCAGGAGACTACCACTCCCCCACCTCCCGTACCGGAACCTCAGGTGGAAACGCCGAAAGAGGAGATGATTACGCGGGATTTGGAAGAGAGTGTTTCGTTGGAACAGGAAAAAAAGAAAAAAGAAGAGGAGAAACGGAAAAAAGAGGCCGACGACAAACGGCGCAAAGAGGAAGAAGAGAAGGAACGGGTACGCCGGGAAGAGGCTGAAAAGAAACGGTTGGCCGAAGAACGGCGGAAGAAGGAAGAGGCCATCAGTAACAAGGTGGCCGGCGCTTTCGGCATGGGCCAGGCGGAAGGTAACAGCCAAGGAGACGCAGCGCAAGGCAGCGGTAACCAGGGTAGCCCGTTCGGTAACTCGGATCATGGAGCCAATGAAGGCGTGGGCGGTTACGGATCGTTTAACCTGAACGGCCGGTCGATCGGCGCGGGCGGTTTGCCGCGTCCGGCATATACGGTGCAGGAAGAGGGACGTATCGTGATTAATATTACGGTCGATCCGAAAGGGAACGTGATTTTCGCAGAAATCGGCCGGGGGACGAATATCGACAACGGATCGATGCGTAAAAGTGCGTTGGATGCGGCCAAAAGGGCTAAGTTTAATAGTATCAGCGGAGCGAACAATCAGAGCGGTACGATTACGTATGTGTATAAATTCAGATAAGGTATAGAGGGAAAGCCGGCCTTCCTTTTCTTTTAGGGGGGCCGGCTTTCGGGTTTCCTTAGGGCGGGTTCTACAGTTTTTTTAATAAAATCCGGGGGCTAATTAACTCTATTTGAGATCTTTTTTTGACATAGAGCAAAAATTATTCCTTTCTTTCCTTCGGATAGCTTTCATTTGGAATTCATTTATTTTCTTTGCTGACGGTTTTAATCCGAATAGGTTATCTTTAAGAACTAAAATTATGGCAAAAGAGAATTTAATGAAGTTTATGAAGCGTATGCAGCTCATGGAACCAGGTTGCGACGTACGTACGCGTTTGAGAGAAATGCAAGTGGATCATTTGCTTTCCGAAGCGTCCGATTACAATTTGCCTTTTACGGAAAAGGAATTAAATGAAGTGCTGGATGCCTGAACCGGGCTGAAAGATAGGAAAAAGCGACTGAAGGGGGTAAGCGAACTCAACTTTGGTCGCTTTTTTTCTGTTTCTTCATCATACCTATCTCTGGAAAAAACGAGACTGTCTCTTTTCTTCTTCAACCGGAATATGTATATTTGTGAAAATCCGGAGTTATCTTTCTAGTGAGATAGCTTCCTTTAAAACAAGACGCGTATGAAAAAAGCATTTCTATTTTTGGCCACCGGCTTCGAAGAAACCGAAGCTACGGGTACGGTCGACTTGTTACGCCGGGGCGGTATCGACGCTCAACTGGTTTCGATAACCGGCAATCATCTGGTGACGGGGGCGCACGGCATGCAGCTTAAAGCCGATACGTTGCTGGCCGAAACTTATTTCGATGATGCCCAGGCGCTGATTTTGCCGGGTGGAATGCCTGGCAGCAACAACCTCAACGATTGTGAACCGCTTAAAGAAATATTGGTGGAACAATATAAGGCCGGAAGAATAGTGGCGGCTATCTGTGCCGCTCCCCTCGTATTGGGCGGTTTGGGCTTGCTGAAAGGACGTCGGGCAACCTGCTATCCGGGTTTCGAACCGACCTTGATCGGGGCTACGGTTACCGGTGAGGCGGTAGAAGTAGACGGCCCGGTGATTACGGGCCGGGGGCCTGGACTGGTCTTTAATTTCGGTCTGGCATTGATTGCCGCTATCAAAAACGAAGCGGTAGCCGAAGAAGTGGCGGCCGGTTTGTTACTTTAAAAAAAGATTTCGGATCACCCCGAAAAGTTGTGGAATTTTCCAAAAGATGGTAATTTTGCCTTGTGGAAACAGGCTACGAATTATTCGGGGTGATCCCCCAACCTCTCCCCCCCAACAAGATCTCCTACCCGCTGAAAATAAAAATTTGACAATAAGTATATCTTTCGAACGGTTCCGGGAAGCTATCGTTTATTTTATTGATAATTAGCTTATTATAAAAACATCCGAAAACCATTCCCGATTTCTTGCTTATGCAATCAAAAATGCATGCCTATGTAATCCGAATTGCACTGCAGTGTAATTCGGATTACATAGGCATGCGTTTTCCCGAAGAGAAAAAAAATGACACGAAGGGTTACAAACGCTTCCGCTGCATCCTTATCAGGCGAAGATAAAAGCGTTTAGACCGGTACTTAGGGGAGTAAACAATATTCCGTACTTCTTATATCCAGGCTGAAAAATAAAAATGCTTTTTGCAGGTAGAAACG
>DBFJSK010000026.1:0-4152 GCA_048403675.1 Tannerellaceae bacterium
TACAACTATTAGGCGACCGGAGCGAGTATTACCTGAACCATGTCTGCAAAACCATCGACAAATCGTCGCTCCATCTTCCTTCCCCTACTTTTGTAGATGACAATTGGATCGATACCGATCGGAATGTCCGTACGTTAACGAGTTTGCAAAGCTTGCTCGGCCACGGCCGGCTGGCCGGTACGGGCTATGTCTCGATTTTGCCGGTCGATCAGGATATCGAGCATACGGCCGGTTCTTCTTTTGCCGCCAATCCGATTTATTTTGATCCGGAAAATATTGTGCGGCTTGCCATAGAGGGCGGATGCAACGCGGTAGCTTCTACGTTTGGCATATTGGGAGCCGTCGCCCGCAAATATGCGCATAAGATTCCTTTTATCGTCAAACTTAATCATAATGAGTTGTTGACTTATCCGAATTCCTACAATCAGGTGATGTTCGGGACGGTTCGCGAAGCGTGGGAAATGGGAGCCGTGGCGGTGGGAGCAACTATTTATTTCGGATCGGCCGAGAGCCGTCGCCAATTGATCGAAGTGTCGGAGGCCTTCGAACAGGCGCACGAACTGGGGATGGCTACCATTTTGTGGTGTTATCTGCGGAATGGCAGTTTCAAGAAGGAAGATACCGATTTTCATGCGGCGGCCGATCTCACGGGACAGGCTAATCATTTAGGAGTAACGATCAAGGCGGATATTATCAAGCAGAAATTACCGGTGAATAACGGCGGGTTTACCACCCTCGGATTCGGTAAAATCGATAAGAAGATGTATACCGAATTGGTAACCGAGCATCCGATCGATCTGTGTCGCTACCAGGTAGCGAACGATTATATGGGGCGCGTGGGGTTAATTAATTCCGGCGGAGAATCACATGGCGAGTCGGATTTGCAGGAAGCGATTCTCACGGCGGTGGTCAATAAGCGGGCCGGGGGCATGGGGCTGATAAGTGGTAGAAAGGCTTTCCAACGTCCGATGCGCGACGGGGTAGAGTTATTGCATGCCATCCAGGATGTGTACCTGAATCCGGAAATTACGATTGCTTGACAGGGCTTTCTACGAGAACCGAAAACCCAGCGTCGAACACTGAGGGCTGAAAATCAGGATAACCGGCTTGTGGGGCGATGCCGATTTTTTAGCGGTTTGATTTCTTTTATAGGTTAGGTAGGAGCAGGAGGATGGGACAATCGGTTAAAAGGAAAGGCGCTTCCGGCCGGTTGCATGAGAATAAATAAGGAATTAAGGGTGGAGCTGATAAGAGCTTTCTTATAGCGTTTAGATAGATGATGAAGGCTGCCTTCTTTTTAAAACGTGTGGTATACGTGTTTTAAAAAAGAGGCAGCCTTATTTTATCCGGCGGTTCCGATCTCCGGAGTAGGAGAAGGGTTTATTTCTTTACCCACCGGTCGAGCCATTCGAAGAAGGTGCGTTGCCAGAGGACGCCGTTCTGGGGCTTCAGTACCCAATGGTTTTCGTCGGGATAGATCAGCAGTTCGGCGGGAATGCCTCTGAGGACGGCGGCATTGAAAGCAGCCATGCCCTGGTTGGCCAGGATACGGTAATCCTTTTCGCCGTGGATGCAAAGGATAGGCGTATCCCATTGATCGACGAACCTATGGGGCGAGTTGGCGAAGGTACGTTGGGCCGTCGCATTTTGTTTTTCCCAGTAAGCGCCGCCCATATCCCAGTTGGCAAACCACATCTCTTCCGTTTCCAGGTATTGCATTTCCATATTGAAAATACCGTCGTGGGCGATAAAGGCTTTGAAGCGTTTGTCGTGGTGTCCGGCCAGCCAGTATACCGAGAAGCCTCCGAAGCTGGCGCCTACGCAACCCAGGCGGTCGTTGTCTACATAAGGCTCTTTGGCCATTTCGTCGATGGCGGTGAAATAGTCGCGCATGCACTGTCCGCCGTAATCGCCGCTGACGGCTTCGTTCCATTCCATCCCGAAGCCGGGCAACCCGCGACGGTTAGGGGCCACGACGATATAATCGTTGGCAGCCATGATCTGCATATTCCAGCGGTACGACCAGAATTGGCTTACCGGACTCTGCGGGCCTCCTTCACAGAACAGGAGGGTGGGATATTTCTTGTTCGGATCGAACTGAGGCGGATAGATAATCCAGGTGAGCATTTCTTTGCCGTCGGTAGTTTTCATCCACCGACCTTCTACTTTACCCAGGGTAAGCTGGTCGTAAATGGCTTGATTTTCAAACGTAAGCTGAGTTACTTTGTTTTGATCGGCCAAATCGATGGCATAAAGCTCGTCGCCCATGCTCAGAGAGTGGCGTTTGACGATCAGCTTGTTAGCCTCGGGCGTATTACCCAAGGCGACCGATTCATAGTCGTACATGCCTTCGGTAAGCGCCGTCAGTTTGTCGGCCTCGGCCAGGTTGATTTGATAAACCTGGAATTCGCCGTGCCATACGCCGGTAAAATAAAGGGTCCGGGCATCGGCGCTCCAGCAGAAATCGTTTACATTCGAATCGAACGCTTTGCTGACGAAGCGTTTTTCGCCCGTTTCCAGGTTCATTACCATCAAGCGGTTCTGGTCGGCTTCATACCCGTCGCGCTCCATGCTGAGCCAGGCGATGCTTTTCCCGTCGGGGGAATACTGGGGGTTCGTATCGTATCCCATGATTCCTTCCGTGATATTGGTGGTTTGCTTAGTAGCCAGATTATAGACGTAAATGTCCGAATTGGTGGAAAGCGCATAGGCCTTGCCGGTCTTTTTGCGGCTGGTGTAGGCAATCTGGTCGGAGGTGGTATTCCAGGCCAGTTGTTCGATTCCGCCGAAAGGTTTCATCGGGCTTTCGAACAGTTCGCCTTCCATAATATCGACCGGTTTTCCCACTGCCTTCCCATCGAAATCAGCCACGAAGGGGTGGGGGGCCGTCGTTACCCATTCGTCCCAATGTTTGTACATCAGGTCGGTAATAATGATACCCGTGGCTTTCGGCAGATCCGGGTATTTGTCGGCTGTGCTGTCAACGGTTTTTACCTGCGAGATAAAAAGTACTTTCTTTTCGTCGGGCGAGAAAGCGAAGCCTTCGATGTCGGCGTCGAAACGGGAGAGCTGCCGGCGATCGCTGCCGTCGGGATTCATCTCCCAAAGCTGGCTGCTGCCGCTTTCGTTCGAGAGGAAAGCGATTTTCGATCCGCCCTTGATCCACACCGCCCCGTTTTCACCGTAAGGGGTAAAGGTGATTTGCCGGTTGTCGGAGCCGTCGGCGTTCATAACGAATACTTCGCGGTTGCTTTTGTTTTGCGGCACGCTGTAGTAAGCTACCGTATAGACAATTTTTTTGCCGTCCGGCGAAACGTTGAACCCGCCGATGCGTCCCATCGCCCAGAGCGCTTCCGGCGTCATGCGGCCGTCGGCGATTTTGATTTCCGATCGCCCGATAAGCGGTTCATCGTGGCCTGCCTTCGCGCCGTCGTGGCCGCCTTGCGTAGTGCAAGCCCCTAATACTAGGGAGGTTGCCATCATCATTGATCCGATAGTTTTATTCATGTACTTTATAATATATTATGTTTTACCGGCGAAAGTACAAAATATAATTCATATCTTTGCACATCTTTAAATTTAAGAACTGAACAGTATGAATAAGATTTGGTTATTTGGAGCCACTATATGTATGGTATTAGCATTCGGCTCGTGTAAACCTAAACAGAGCGCCTATAAGGCTGCTTACGAACAGGCCAAAGAAAAAGAATCGACAACGGCTCCGGTTGAAGTCGTAGAACAGGAAGAAGTGGTGGAAGAAGTGGTTGCTCCCGTTTCGAAACCGCGTACTTCGAATGTGGCTACCCGTTCCGAACGGATCAATGCCGCTCAGGGCGAAGACGCCAGCCGCTTGAAACGCTATAGCGTAGTAGTGGGAAGTTTCAAAAATAAGACCAATGCTTACGGACTGAAAGAACGGATGCAGAACGACGGTTACAATGCCGTGCTGGGCGAAAACGAACAAGGTATGTTGCGAGTAATCGTAGCCAGCTTCGACAACAAAGCCGATGCCGCCGACAGCCGCGATGAAATCAAAAGAAAATATGCTCCTAATTTCCAGGATGCCTGGTTGTTGGAACGCGCTTATTAATCAACCGCACGATACGAAATGCCGGTCCGGCTTTTACCTGTGTCCCGAACACAGGTAAAGCC
>DBFJSK010000027.1:0-2787 GCA_048403675.1 Tannerellaceae bacterium
AGTTGAAGAGCAGGGAAATTTTCAATTTGATCCATGCTGAACGATAAATATACGCGTGCACTTGCCCGTTCGAATTCGGAATTGCGTGCCGTGCGACTGACGGCGCCTACTTTTTTAGGCCAGGAGGTCTGGTTATAAAGGGGTTGTCCGATGGCTTCTCCGTTTTCGAACAAGGCGAGGGCGGCGTCGTGTGTCAGAACGATTCCTCCGTCGGCCAATCCTTCTTTGAGGGAGCGGCGGCTGCCGGGGGCCTCTGGGATGCGGTATACTTCGAAATAGTCGGGAGTGACGTAGAAAGTATAACAGGATACGCCTTTGGTAGTGCTGTCCGGACTCAGGTACATTGTATTGAAATATTGGTTGTAGGGAAGCGCCATATACGAAAGGGCGGCCGATTCCACGTAAGGCATCCGGCGAATCCGGTTGAGCGCTTCGAGTACCTCTTTTCCGATGTTTTGGGTATTTTCTTCGCTCGCTATATATCCTTCGGCTCCTTCTTCCCGGGCGTTGAACTGAAAGCGGTAGGTGTGTGTCGTATCGAAGCCCAGCGGGGCGGTGGAGAGCATCACCACGACCAGGAAGTAGTCTATAATATACCACAGACTGACGGATATAAGGAGGAGTTCGGCAAACAGCCAACTGTTACTTTTGCGTTGATTCCAGATTAAGTGGAGGATATGTTTAATCATCTTGCTAGTGTTTAAAGGAAAATTCGTTTTATCCAAGCGCGTCTACGATTTTTTTGCCCGAGATCCGGTAAGCCGGGATGCCTGCGGATAAGAGGTTGAGAAGCAAGCAGAACAGGAAAGCATAAACGAACAGGAGCGGATTGAATAATTCGGATGCCGCCAGGTAAGGCGTACCGCCGAATACGGTGGTGATAGAAGAAAAACTATTGCTCAACAACCAGGTTCGCATCAGGTAGATGGAAAAATAGGATAAAAGCAGTCCGGCCGCGCCTCCGAGTAGGGTCAGCAGCATATTCTCGGTCAGAATCTGCAAAAGCAGGGCCGAACGAGGAGCACCGAAGGCTTTACGCACGCCTATTTCCGCCATGCGTTTTTGCATTTGCGATAGGGTCATGCCCGACAGGTTGATGGCCGGAACCAGGAGCAAAAGCACGACCACCAGGATATATTGCAGCAGGGTCTTGGTTTTATCGGGGCCTACCCACGATATGCCTTTGATTTCCCACTCCAGCAGGGTGTCCGGCTGGTCGTATAGATCGATTTGATAATCTTGCAGGGAGGTATTGTATTGTTTGATGCGTTGATTCATTTCTTCGTGGATAGCCCCGAAATCGGCGGCCGAGCGGGCCAGGATAAGCACTTGATACCAGCCGGTGATGCTTTCGGCCCAAGTGTCGTCGGCAAAAGGATTAGCCGACCAGGATACCCATAGCTCGGCATACGAGGATTTGGCGATCGAGGAAACGTCTTCTACTACGCCGCTCACGGTATAGGGTTTATAGCTTATCAGCAGGGTCTTGCCTGCGGCTTGGGTGGTGCCGTACAGGCGTCGGGCTACGGAAGCCGTTATCACTACTTTTTTCAGGCCGGCTTTTACTTCTTCTTTTGAGTAGGGAGCGCCGTCGAGGAAATGAAAATCGAAAAGGTGCCAGAAAGCGTCGTCGGTAAAGAGTGTCAGGCAGTCTTTCTTTTCTTTTCCCCCGGGGATGGAAGCAAGTTGCGAACGCCAGGGGGAGATGAAAGCGACGGCTTCGGGCGTTTGGAGCGGAAGGAAACAGTTTTGGATGGTTTTTATCGACAGGAAACCGTTTCCGGCAGGTTGGCCGTTGTGGAGGCGGCCGGCCCAGCGTACGTAGAGGGTGCGGTCGCGGTTGTTTTCGGGAGGATAATTCTGTGTCCGGATCTGATAGGTAATGATCATGACCATAATCATGCAGATCGCCAGCCCGGTACCCAGGATGGAGATCAGGCTGAAAAGTTTGTTTTCGCTAAGTAAAGCGAGGGCTTGTTTGAGGTAGCTTTTATACATGGGATATAATCCTTGTTTACTTTCAGATAAGTACAAAGGATGTGCCATAATTGTAAGGGATTGATAATCTTTGGAATACTGGAAAATGAGTGTTCGAAAGCGGACACTCTGTTCGGTTTTGAAGCGCTGAGGCGGGGGTAGGATGGTTGTATTTGGTGGCGGGTCGGGAAGGCGCCCCGGGGCGGTTTTCGTAGGCAAGGGAAATAGGTGCGAAACGCCTGTGAACTTTGGAAAACTAAGGGGCGCTGCAAAGGTAACGTCAGAGGAAAGCTGCCGCGCGACTGAAAATATTCAAAAAAGCTTGGCTGATCGGGCCGGGTTCGGTTTTCGAACGCGAGGGGAAGGGGATTTGATGGGTATAGGGATAGGGGAAATCCAACTCTTCCAGTATTTTTCCGGATACTTTTCCGAGGGCTTTCAGGATTCCTCGGGTGGGCATCACGGTATCTTTTTTTAGCGAGATAGCCCGGATACGGTGGCAAGCGCGTTCGAAAAACGATTCCCGGTAGTCTTGCAGCACGTCTTCCCGGATCATGGCTTTGAACGCTTTTTCTAATGCATCGTGGCAGAACGAGCTTGGCAGGTGACAGCTTTCCAGGAAATCGTGCCGGAAATAGTGTCGCACGTTGACAAAGGCGTCTTTATCCATAATGTCGCGGGCATTCCCGTCCATCTCGCATAAGATCGATCCGCCGCAAAACATGAACAGGCGTGTGTGGCTGAATAAGCGATCGGGATTGGCCAGCAGCAGGATCTGCGACAGAAGGGCGCCGATGGAATAGGAGAAGA
>DBFJSK010000028.1:0-4907 GCA_048403675.1 Tannerellaceae bacterium
CCGAGCTACCGATACGGTAAGCGCCCGAGCCGAGCACCACGATGGAGCGTTGATCGTTTTCGTACGCGATGTCGTTCTCCGTGCCGCTATACGTCAGGTACAGGTAGTTGGTTTGCGCCGGATATTCGGCTGCCAGCGTATCGATTTGCTTCACCACAGGCAGGATGCCCCGCGCTTTGCGTTCCTGCCGTACCAAGAGGATGGCGCGTTCGGCGTCTTCCATCTTTTCCTTAAAGAGGGCGCGGGCGATCTGGAAATCGGAAAAACCCTGGATTTTGGCATGTCGCAGCAAATCGTCGGGCACATCCGGCAGGTTGTTGAAGCTCTCCAGCGCGCCGGCAGTCTGAATGATACCGTAAAGTTTTTGCAGGAACCATTTGTCGATCCGCGTCAAAGCGTGAATCTGATCGATGGTATAGCCGGCCCGGAAAGCTTTGCTGATAACGAAAATACGCCGGTCGGTCGGTTCGCGCAGGGCCTTATCGATGTCGGGAAGGACCAGTTCCTTGTTTTCCACGAAACCATGCATGCCCTGCCCGATCATCCTCAGGCCTTTTTGCAAGGCTTCCTCGAAGGTACGGCCGATGGCCATCACTTCGCCTACCGACTTCATGCTCGATCCCAGCTCGCGGGCCACGCCGTGGAATTTGCCCAGATCCCAGCGCGGGATTTTGCATACCACATAATCCAGCGCGGGTTCGAAAAAGGCGCTGGTGGTTTTCGTAACCGAGTTTTTCAGATCGAACAGGCCGTAGCCCAGTCCCAGCTTGGCCGCCACAAAGGCCAGCGGGTAACCGGTCGCTTTCGAAGCCAGGGCCGACGAGCGGCTCAGGCGGGCGTTCACCTCGATCACCCGGTAGTCTTCGCTTTCCGGATCGTAGGCATACTGCACGTTGCATTCGCCCACGATGCCGATATGGCGGATGATGCGGATGGCCAGCTCGCGCAGCTTATGGTAATCGGTATTGGTCAGGGTTTGCGAGGGGGCGATCACGATGCTCTCGCCGGTATGGATGCCCAGCGGATCGAAATTTTCCATATTGCATACCGTGATGCAGTTGTCGAACCTATCGCGCACCACTTCGTATTCGACTTCTTTCCAGCCTTTCAGGCTTTTTTCGATCAGAAGCTGAGGCGAGAAGGCGAAAGCTTTTTCGGCCAGGGCGTCGAGCTGGGCTTCGTTGTCGCAGAAGCCGGAACCGAGGCCGCCCAGGGCGTAGGCGGCGCGGATAATGACAGGATAGCCCAGCCGGGCGGCGGCGGCGCGGGCAGCGCTAAGCGTGCCGACGGCTTCGCTTTGGATGGTTTTCACGCCGATCTCGTCGAGCTTGGCCACGAAGCGTTCGCGGTCTTCCGTATCCATGATGGCTTGTACGGGGGTGCCGAGCACGCGTACCTTATATTTTTCCAGTACGCCGCTCTGGTAAAGGGCCACGCCGCAGTTCAGGGCAGTTTGTCCGCCGAAGGCCAGCAGGATGCCGTCGGGGCGTTCCTTGGCGATCACTTTCTCCACAAAGAAGGGGGTGACGGGCAGGAAATAAACGGCATCGGCCACGCCTTCGGAGGTTTGTACGGTGGCGATGTTGGGGTTGATAAGTACCGTTCGGATGCCCTCTTCCTTAATGGCTTTCAGGGCTTGCGAGCCGGAATAGTCGAACTCGCCGGCTTCGCCTATTTTGAGGGCGCCGGAACCCAGTACCAGTACTTTTTTTATCTCTTCTTTCATGATGTTCGTTTCTGTTTTGTCTCAAAAATCGGTTGGTATCGCTTTCCTTCCGCAAAGTCCGCGCTGGCTCTTTTTTACAAGAGGCCGACGAATTTATCGAAAATAAACTCCGTATCGGTCGGGCCGCTACAGGCTTCGGGGTGGAACTGGGCGGAAAAGAAAGGCTTCGTCTGGTGGCGGATGCCCTCGTTGGTGCCGTCGTTCATATTGATAAAGAGCGGCTGCCAGTCGGCGCCGAGCGTGTCGTTATCGACGGCATAACCGTGGTTTTGCGAGGTGATAAAGCAGCGGTCGGTGCCTACCAGGCGCACCGGCTGGTTGTGGCTGCGGTGGCCGTACTTCAATTTGTATACCGACGCGCCCCCGGCCTTGGCCAGGAGCTGGTTGCCCATACAGATGCCGCAAATGGGCTTATCGCCCGCCAACGCCCGGCGGATATGTTGCACGGCCGCGTCGCAGGTATCCGGATCGCCGGGGCCGTTGCTGATAAACAACCCGTCGTAGTCCAGCGTATGGAAATCGTAATCCCAGGGCACACGGATCACTTCCACGCCGCGTTTCAGGAGCGAACGCAGAATATTGTGTTTCACCCCGCAGTCTATCAGCACAACGCGTTTTTTCCCTTCCCCCCCGCCATAGGTGATGACCTCTTTGCAGGAGACGAGATCGACGTAATTGATTTCGCCGTAGGCGGCCGCGGCCGGTGCGCCGCACTGGATGGCTGCGCAGGTTCCGAACGCGTGGGGGCCGGATGCGCCAGCCTCTCCGATATAAATCCGCCCCATCATCACCCCGTGTTCGCGTAGCTTTTTGGTCAGGGCGCGGGTATCGATGCCCGTGATACCGGGCACTTTTTCCTCTTTCAGCCAGTCGGCCAGGCTTTGTCGGGCATTCCAATGGCTGTAGTCGTAGCTATAGTCGCTCACGATGATCGCCCCGGCATGGATTTTTTCGCTTTCCATAAAGGTAGCGATGCCGTCCGGGCGGAAGGTACGCACCGGCACGCCGTAATTGCCCACCAACGGAAAGGTGAGCACCATCAACTGGCCGGCGTACGAAGGATCGGTCAAACTCTCGGGATACCCCGTCATGGCGGTGTTAAATACCACTTCGCCGCTCACCGGTTTTTCATAACCGAACGAGAAGCCGGTAAATACACTGCCGTCGTCTAAGATTAAAGTAGCTGTTTTTCGTGTTTGCATAACTCTTTCCGATCGGCAAGGCCCGCTCTCTTCTTACCACGCGGGATGTCTTGCCTGTCACTCTATTTATACTCTTTTAGTTTTTGTTCTCAATCGGTTGTTTCTCCTTCAGATACTCTTCCTCCATATAGTGGATGAAAGCTTCGTTCACCAGCCGCACCCCGCCGGGCGTAGGATAATCGCCCGAAAAATACCAGTCGCCCGGATGATCGGGGCAGGAAGCGTGCAAGCCGTCGAGCGTCTGGTACACAATCTGCACCTCGGCCCGCGTGCCGGCCGGCGTAAGCAACTGCACCATCTTCCGGGAAATCTCTTCGTCGGTAAAGGGAGCGTAAATTTCTTTTACATAATTCACCGTGGCCGGTTCTGGGCCGGCGGCCTGTTCCTTCGCCTTGTCGTAGGCCTCCAGCAAAACGGCCTCCATACCCCGCTCGCACAAGAGGGCCACCGCCGCCTTGAACGCGATAAATTCGCTCATGCGCGACATGTCGATCCCGTAATAATCAGGATACCTCACCTGAGGCGAAGAAGAAACGATCACGATTTTACGGGGCTGCAACCGGTCGAGTATGCCGATAATGCTCTGGCGCAGCGTCGTACCACGCACGATGCTATCGTCGATCACCACCAGGTTGTCCACGCCCGGCTCGATACTGCCGTAGGTAATGTCGTACACATGGGCCGCCAGGTCGTTGCGGCTGTTGCCTTCGGCGATAAACGTACGCAGCTTGATGTCCTTAATCGCTACTTTCTCCGTCCGGATGCGCATCGACAGGATCTTTTCCAACTCGCCTTCCTGCCACGGGCGCCCGGCATCGGCAATCCATTGCTTTTTCAGTTGGTTCAAGTGGTTGTTCAATCCTTCCTGCATCCCGAAATAAGCCACCTCGGCCGTATTGGGGATAAAGGAGAAGACGGTATGTTGCAAATCGCCGTCTACCGCTTTGAGGATGGCCGGCACCAGGTTTTCGCCCAGCCGTTTGCGTTCCTTGTAAATATCCACGTCGCTTCCGCGCGAGAAATAGATGCGTTCGAACGAACAGGCTTCGTTAGCCTTAGGCTGCATCACCTGCCGGGTGCGCCACTCCCCTTTTTTACCTATAAAGATCGCTTCACCCCGGCCCAGTTCGCACACGTCGGCTGCCTCCACGTTCATCACCGTCTGGATCACCGGCCGTTCGGAGGCCAGCACCACGATCTCGTCGTCGGCGTAGTAAAAAGCCGGCCGGATGCCCCAGGGATCGCGTATGCCGAACGCTTCGCCGCTGCCGGTCAATCCGCAAATCACGTAGCCTCCGTCCCACGCGGGCGCGCAACGTTTCAGCACATTCTCCAGGTCGATCCGGTCTTCGATGGCTTCGGTAATGGCCATTCCCCGCAGTCCTTCGGCCTCGGCGGCTTGGTAAAGCCGTTCCACTTCGCGGTCGAGCCGGTGCCCCATTTGCTCTAGCATAATGTAGGTGTCGGCATACCGGCGGGGATGCTGGCCGATAGCGGTGATTTCGCGAAATATGTCGGGTACGTTTGTCAGGTTGAAATTGCCGCACAGGGCGAGGTTCTTGGCGCGCCAGTTATTACGGCGAAGGAAAGGATGAATGTAGGAAAGGCCGGATTTGCCGGTGGTACTGTAACGTAAGTGGCCCATATAAAGTTCTCCGGCGAAAGGAAGGTTGGCTTTGGCAAACAACGGATCGTTCAGCAAGCCGGGCGGCATGTCTTTGTAGTGAGCGTGTACGGCGGCGAATATTTCCGGAATAGCCCCGGTTCCCATCGCCCGCTCGCGAAACATGTATTCTTCGCCGGCTTTCGCCTCTACCTTCACTACGGCCAGCCCGGCGCCCTCCTGCCCGCGGTTGTGCTGCTTTTCCATCAGCAGATAGAGCTTGTTCAATCCATACATCCAGCTCCCGTACTTTTGGTGATAGTACTCCAGAGGTTTCAGCAGCCGGACCATGGCGACACCACACTCGTGCTTTAAT
>DBFJSK010000029.1:0-2200 GCA_048403675.1 Tannerellaceae bacterium
GCCCGATGTGGCCAGTAAATCGGCATACTTGTCGATTGCCGGAAGATAAATCTCTCCTGCTTCATTCATCGGGGTGAACGAAGCGGCAATCAGTCCTTTTAAACGTTGATAATTTTTCATTTCATGCTTCTTTTGAAAATATTTTATAAATGGTTAAGTGAGCGATTGATTTTTTATCGTCGGGAAGCATCCAACTGGCCAGGTATCCGATGATAAAACAGGAGGTGAACCCGGTAGCGGTATACAATAAAAGATGTACCGCTTGGAAGCGTACCACGAAAAGTTGAATAAGGATACTTCCGGCCAGTCCGCATAAAGCTCCCGCAGAATTAGCCTTGGTCGTAATCATTCCCAGTAGGAACAAGCCCCCCAGACTACCTAAAATAATGCCTAAAATACGGTTGAATTCATCCCATAAGGATTTGATTTCCCACGTAGCCATCAGGTAAGCGAACAGAATGCCGGCGGCTCCCAGCAGAAAAGTCACCCATTTGGCCACGCGCAAGCTGGGTGCGTCCGACCGGCTGAATTTGCTGTGAATATCGACTACGTAGGCGGTAGCGGCCGAGTTCATGCTGCTGCTCAAGGTTGACATGGCTGCGGCGAAGATGCCGGAAATCAACAAGCCGATCACGCCTTGGGGCAACTGCGAATAGATATACCACGGCAGAATGGCATCGGCGTCGGAAATGGTCAGGCTTAAATCGGTCGGGTTATGCCGATAGTACACATAGAGTACCGTGCCGGCGAAGAAAAAGAGCAGGCTGGCCGGAACGGTCAAAACGGCATTCGTCAAAACACTTTTCCGGGCTTGTTTGGCCGACTCGGTCGTCATATACCGTTGCACCATCGTTTGGTCGGTGCCGTAGGTGGTGAGGTTGGTAAAGAAAGTGGCGATCAAGACCGTCCACAAGGTAGATTGCTTCCAGTCGAAATGCAAACTGCCCAGGTTGAACTTGTCGTGGGAAATGCCTTCGTTGACAACGCCCGCCAGCCCGTCGGGGATATGAAACGAAGCGATGAACAAGACGGTGATCGCGCCTCCCAGCAAAACCACTACCTGAAGGGCATCCGTCCAGACTACCGCCTCGATGCCGCCCATGAGGGTATAAACCAAACTTAATATACCCATCAGGCCGATACAGAGAAAAATATCGAATCCGGTGACCACGTTCAGGGCAATGGCCGGCAAATAGAGCACGATGCCCATCCGGCCGATCTGAAACAAGATGAAGGCCACGCTGCAAAATACGCGGATGGCGGCGTTGAACCGTTGCTCCAGGTATTCGTAGGCTGTGGTTACGTTCAGCCGGCGGTAGAAAGGAATAAAAAGATAAAGGATAAGCGGGGTGACGATCAATATCCCGGCATTGAGCAACAGGTAGCTCCAATCGGAAGCATAGGCTTTCGCCGGTATCGACATGAACGTGATGGCACTCAGGCCCGTGCCGAAAATGCTTAATCCTACGGCCCACCAGGGAATGCGACCGCCCCCTTTGAAATAATCGTCGGTGTTCTTTTGTTTTTTCGAAAAATAATAGCCGATCCAGGCCAGGGAGGAAAAATAGAAGATAATGATGACGGTATTCAGTACGCCCAGGCCTTTTTCAAAGGGCACGATACGTCCTTTTAATAGATGGGGCGTGCGGATTCCCGGTTTTATTTCTCCGCTGGCCAGGTAAAAGGCGTTGTCCTTACAGGCTAGCGTAGTGGTTACGGCTACCGGGAAAGGAACAGTCTCTTTTTCGATCAAGGTACGGGTAATCGTGTGGTAAAGGCGTACTTTGCGGTCGAATCCCGGATGGCTGTCGGAACCGTCGATCAACTTGGCTACGCCGCCGATAAATAAAATATGGTTGGCTCCGGCCGGAGTGGCCGTAGCGGCCATGACCGGGAAGGCCTGGTCGAGCTTGCTCCAGGTTTGCAGCCGGGGATTGTAGGCAAACGCATCGGTCAATACCTGTACGTCGCCGTTTGTATGGTAATTGCGGCCGCTGAATAGATAGAAACAGTTATCGAATCCGTCGCTTTGCGCAGCGCTCACGGCATATCCCCGCGCTTCTCCCGGCCATGCTTCCAACGCTTTCCATCCTTTGGCGCGATCAGACAAATCGAGCACATAAAAACGGCGGGTGGCTTCCGGATGCGCCATGCTTTCCTGGCCCCCCGCTATGTAGACTTTATGATCGAGCAAGGTTCC
>DBFJSK010000030.1:0-3343 GCA_048403675.1 Tannerellaceae bacterium
GCAGGCGGGCTTCGCCTTTTTGCACCGGTATTTCGCAATACAACGATTTCAACAGGCTGCTTTTGCCGGAACCTACTTTTCCGATAATATAAACGAATTCTCCGTTGCGAAGGGTGAAGCTGGTGTTGTGCAGGATCACATTCTCGTCGCGCGAGATTTCTACTTCTTCCAATTTGAGCAGAATGTCTTCCATCTTGTCGTTATCCTTTATGTCGTTTTTGTAATTCGCGGGCCAGGTCTTCCAAATGTAATCCTTTGCTGGTGAGCAGTACGATCAGGTGGTATACCAGGTCGGAGGCTTCGTAGATGAATCCTTCTTCGGTGCCGTTGGTGGCTTCGATGACGGTTTCTACCGCTTCTTCGCCTACTTTCTGGGCCATCCGGTTGACGCCTTTGGTGAACAGGGAGGTGGTATACGAGCCTTCGGGCATTTCCTGGCGGCGGCGTTCGATGAAGTTTTGCAGGTATTTCAAGAACATGATGTCTTCTACATTCTTTTCACCGAAGCAGGTGTCGGCACCGGTATGGCAGACAGGGCCGGACGGAATGGCTTTGATGAGAAGTGTGTCGTTGTCGCAATCGGGCAGGATGCTGACTACTTGCAGGGTGTTGCCGCTGGTTTCGCCTTTCATCCAGATCCGGTTTTTAGTCCGGCTGAAGAAGGTTACTTTCCCGGTTTCGCGGGTTGTTTCGTAGGCTTCTTCGTTCATGAAACCTAACATCAGCACTTTGCCGGTGTTGTTGTCTTGCACGATGGCAGGTACCAGACCGCCCATCTTTTCAAAATCTAATGTCATCTTATCTTTGTATATATTAAATTCTTACATTAACGCCTTCCGAGCGTAGATAGTGTTTGAGATCGCCGATTTCAATTTCTCCGAAATGAAAAACGCTGGCGGCCAGCGCGGCGTCGGCTTTTCCTTTCAGAAAGGCGTCGCGGAAATGTTCCGGGCGTCCGGCTCCTCCGGAGGCGATGACCGGTATATGGAGCGTGTCGGCCAAGGTGGCCAGGGCTTCGTTGGCGTAGCCTTCTTTTACGCCGTCGTGCGTCATGCTGGTGAACAGAATTTCCCCGGCGCCGCGGCTTTCGGCTTCCTGGGCCCAGGCTACGAGGGGCTTACCGGTGGGGATGCGGCCGCCGTTGAGGTAGCAGAACCATTCCCCGTTTTCCAGGTTGGCGTCGATGGCTACCACGCAGACTTGGTTGCCGAAGTTGCGGGCTATTTCGTCGATAAGCTCCGGACGGCGCAGGGCGGCCGAATTGATGGATACCTTATCGGCTCCGGCGCCGAGCAGCCGGTCTACGTCCGAGAGTTCGTTGATGCCGCCGCCTACCGTGAAAGGGATACTTAGGTGAGCGGCTACCTCGCGTACCAGCGTGGTGAAGGTTTTGCGGCCTTCATGGGAAGCGGTGATGTCGAGGTAGACCAGTTCGTCGGCTCCGGCGCGGCTGTATTGGGCGCCCAGTTCTACGGGGTCGCCGGCGTCGCGGAAGTTAACGAAGTTGATGCCTTTTACGGTTTTCCCGTCTTTGATGTCGAGGCAGGGCACTATTCTTTTGGCAAGCATGTCGTTTTGTTTAATGAGATTTTTTGTGGGCGTATGCGTTATTTGGATACGCGTAAATTGTTTTTGCATCGGGGGATAGGGGTTTATATATCCTTCCCTTTTCCCTTTTCTTTGGCGGTCAGGTGAACCGTACCAGGTCTTTTAACTGGATGCGGCCTTCGTAAATGGCTTTTCCAAAAATGACCGAAGGGATGCCGGCGGCCGCCAGTGTTTCGATGTCTTCAATCGAGCTGACGCCTCCGCTTGCGATGATATGCAGAAAGGGGATGGCGTCGGCAATTTCCCGGTAAAGTTCCGTAGCCGGCCCTTGCAACATGCCGTCGCGCTTGATGTCGGTGCAGATTACCTTGGTGATGCCTTTGTCGTAATAGTCGCGGATGAAGGGTATCAGTTCTTTATCCGTTTCTTCCTTCCATCCGCTGATGGCGATTTTCCGTTCTTTGACATCTGCGCCGAGAATGATTTTTTCGCAGCCGAATTTTTTAATCCAACTGGCGAATATATCCGGATGCTTTACGGCGATGCTGCCGCCGGTTACCATTTGCGCGCCGCTTTCAAAAGCGATTTCCAGGTCGTCTTCTTGTTTGAGGCCGCCTCCGAAGTCGATAATCAGTGACGTGCGGGTGGCGATTCTTTCCAAGGTACGGTAGTTGATAATCCGTCCTTCGCGGGCGCCATCCAGATCGACCAGATGCAGCCGCCGGATACCGTAGGCTTCGAACATTTTGGCCACTTCCAGCGGGTCTTCGTTGTAAATCTTTTTTGTATCGTAGTCGCCTTGGGTGAGGCGTACGCATTTACCTTCTATTAAATCTATGGCGGGGATGAGTTGTATCATAACCGGGTGCTTATAGTTTTAAAAAGTTGTTCAATATCACTTCGCCTACCGAGCCGCTTTTTTCCGGATGGAATTGCGTGGCGTAGAAGTTATCTTTGTGCAGCGCCGCACTGAACGGAAGAATATATTCCGATGTGGCTGCGGTGTACTTGTTTTCAGGTACATAATAACTGTGTACGAAGTAAACAAATTTATCTTCGAGTTCGGCCGGGAAGAGAGCGCTTTTAACATTTGTCAGGTTATTCCATCCCATATGGGGTACCTTGTCTTCGTGTCGGCAGGGTGCAAACCGCTTGACTTCGGTGTCGAAGATGCCCAGGCAATCGGTATCGCCTTCTTCGGAATGGCGGCACATCAATTGCATACCCAGGCAAATGCCCAGCACGGGTTGGGTGAGGTCGGCAATAAGTTTGTCGAGGTGGTGATATTTGAGGTATTCCATCGTCGTGAAAGCTTCTCCCACGCCGGGAAAGATTACCTTGTCGGCTTGGTGGAGAATTTCAGGTTCGGCCGTGATAACCGGTTCTATTCCCAGCCGTTTGAGTGCGTAATCTACGGAATAGATATTTCCTGCATTGTATTTAATGATGGCAACCTGCATGGTCGTATTGTTTTTTAGGTCCGGCCTTATAGGCGAGAGCTTTTTATCGTTTCTTCTATCTTTATGCGTTGCAAAAGTAGTAAATTGTCATTACATATCGGAGAATACCGCCTGAAAAGTTGCTTGTTAATTCATATTTGTGATAATCTGCCTCTTTTGGGGCCAAGAAATGACAATCGATTGTATGCTGTGCCTTGTTTTCCGGCTCTCCCCCCTCTATTGGGGCTTGGTAGAAAAAACTGTTATTAACTGCTTGCTTATCAGGAATACCGTAAAAAAATGTACAATTTCTTTTATCAAACTATTGCAAGTTTAAAAATAATCTCTACCTTTGC
>DBFJSK010000031.1:0-6146 GCA_048403675.1 Tannerellaceae bacterium
AAGGTACACCGGACTAACCGCATATCTCCCGGAAACCACCAGGACAAGAACGAAAAGCAAAACGGCAGGCGCCGAACGATCCATCGTCTGGCCGATCGTAAAAGCGGAAGCGAATATCAGCCCGATCACCGCCGAACGCACGCCTTTCATTGCCGCCGCAAGAGCGGCCGAGCCTTCCATCCAGGCTACAAAACGGGAAGCCAGCACGGTTAACACCGCCGTAGGCGAAAACATCGCCAGTGTAGCCAGCGCAGCTCCCCCCCACCCGGCCACTTTGTAACCGATAAAAGTAGCCGTGATGAAAATAGGCCCCGGGGTAACTTGCCCGATTGCAATGCCGTCGGCAAATTCGGTAGCGCTTAACCAATGCAGATGTTCTACAAACAGTTCGTGCAAAGCTGGAATAACGACATAGCCGCCCCCGAACAACGTTACGCTGCATCCCGCAAACACGGAAATAAGCCGAATGCCCAGCAGCGCACTCCCCTGTTGGCCTTCCCAGAGAAGCCCTACGACCAGCAAAAGCAACACGCTCCCGGCTACTGCCCCAAATGTACGGCTATACCGGTTTCGCCCTGCTTTCCGAAGCGAAGCCGCAGAAGCCGGTAAGGACAATGAAGACGATGAAGACCGAGATGCAGCGCATGCAGGCAAAGGATTTACTGCCGACGCCGAACGAAAAAGATAATAACCCGCCACCGCACTCGCCCCTATCAAACCGAATGTCAGGGCAACGCCCCCGACGAACGCCAACGCCATCGCCGCTATCCCTGCGATGGCCCATTGCGCCGGTCTTTTCATCGTCTTTCGCGCCATCCCCACGGCCACGGTCAGAATAAGGGCGGTGATGACAGGCGTAATTCCCTTAAATACCGTTTTTACCGCCGGCACATCGCCATACCTGAAATACAACCCCGACAACACGCCCACCAATAAAAAAGAAGGCAGGATAATTCCGGCAAAAGCCGCTGCCGCTCCGGCAGCTCCCCGCAGGCGATACCCCACATATACAATCACGTTCACCGCCACCGGGCCGGGCAAAACCGAGGTAAGCGATACCCCGTCAAGCAGTTCTTCCGCTCGCAATTTCTTATCGATTTCTACTACCTGTTTTTGCACCATCGCCACCAGCGACATATAACCGCCGAATGCCGTGGCCCCCAATTTTAAGAAAGTAAGGAAAATATACCCGAGCGAAGCTGTCCGCACAGCCGAAGAAACCTCAGCCTCACGAACTGCCGGATTACTTACGGCAATTCCTCCCATCGAAACATCCCGTCTCATCGAACCGGCCCCTCCCCTCTCGCACGTCTTTTCCGCACTCTTTCTCTCCATCTCTCTTCCCCCCGCTAGTTGATTTCCGTAAAATAAGAAGCAAACAATTCCATCGGCACGTACACTGCCCGGTAAGGCGCATAAAATAATACGCTTTCCCACAAAATACGGCCCGTGGTATCCGTAATCATCACCGATCCCGTCTTCGAACTGCATTGCAACAAATTCCCGTTCGGCAGCAAGCAGGCATTTCCCATCCGGGAAGTATACTTATCGCGGGGAAGCGGGGCGTTAATCACCGTTTCAGCCGTCCGGGCCTCTTCATCGAGCCGGAACGCCTTGGCTCCGGAACGCTCCGCGTGCAATCCGTTGTCGAACAACATCAGATCGCCGTTCTCCAGGATATACGGCGCATGTTGGAAAGAGAACCAAGCGGCCGTATCCATTTTAAAATCGCCGTCGCGCCCGAACCGCCATACCAGCTCCCCGGTATGCGCATCCACCTTCCAAATCTGATCTTCGATAGGCGCCGACACCAGATAATTACTATCGCTATCGAAACAAAGCCCGTTCAAATGGAAACGATCGTAGCGATACTCCGCGATATAAGGATCTTTCTCCACGTCCCACACATCCCAGGCCGACCACGTCTTCAATACATTTCCCAGCGTATCGATCACCAAAATCCCGTCGCCGCCCAAGGTATCCCGCTGCCACTTCCCATCGATCCGGATCGTCGCCACCTTCTTCGGACGATAAAGCGTATGTATATGCCCCGCCTGATCCATCAACACATCGTGATGAATCACCTGATAAGCTTTCTCCCGCTCCACCTTATCCAAATCCAGCCGCCACATCTGTTGTCCGGTGAGCGACACCTCCGCCAGCGCCGTCCCTCCGGCAAAGCCTATCGAACCCCGGCGCATCGGTTTTTTATGCGCTTCCCGACGCACCTCGTCCGGTTTCATCGGCGCATCATCCACCACATCTTTCACAAAAGGACGCAACATCGCCAAAAAGGTACCCCGCGGCGTAATCGAAGCCGCCCGCACCCCAATATCATCCACTTGCCAATACCAACGCACTTCTCCCTCTTTATCGAGCAGGGCCATATACCCGGGCAACCGGCCGAAACAAACCAATACCATGCCGTTTCCCACTGCCGTGGTATCGTGCGGGTATTTTTCCGAGAACCAATGATTGACCAGCCACGAGGATTGTTGCCGGGTGCGGAAAGCCAGTTCCTTCGTTTGTTGCTTGAACCGACCGGCAATCACAATGCGATACGTATAGTCGGTATTCGCTTTTAAAAGCACCAGATCCAACCGATGAAGCGTATCGGCAGGCGAAGTTCGGGTACGGTAGGTTTTGCCGGTCGCCTTCTCGCGGTATTCGATATATACGGGGGCCGGCTTAGCCAGCGCAACCGTCACCTGGTTATACATGGCCGTATTTTGCGGCGAAGTAAGGGTAACCGACAGCAAGGTATTTCGCTGCATCCAGTAAAAACAAGCCCCTGCAAGGGCCAAGCCCAACACAATCCATCCAATCAAACGCTTCATATCCATCCAACTATTAAAAAATCGAAGTAGTAAAAAAACAAACGGAAAAAGAGCCGGTTTTTCCGTTTCACAACAAGAAAACCGGCTCGTACTTAATTATTTAGGCAAACGGCTGGGATTCTCCGCCTCCATATACGTATTCAATTGCGCATCATTCAGCGGATACGGGAAATAACGCAAAGCAGGCGTTACGTTCACCGGATGAGTGATACCCAATTTCTTCAAATGGGCGTTGACCGTTTCTTCGTATTTGCCGAAACGGATCAGATCCGCCCGACGCTGGAACTCGAACACCAGTTCATACCCGCGTTCGTCCAGGATAGCCTGGTTCATCTCCTCCTGGGAAGCCGGCACCGGGTACGCAGCCGAAGAACCATACTCCGGAGCGCCGGCGCGGGCGCGGATTTCGTTCAGATAAGGCAAAGCAGCAGCCGGCCCGTTCAAGTTATTTTCAATTTCAGCTTTACAAAGAATAACGTCCGCCAGGCGGAAAATACAGATTGTACGCCCGTCGTAATACGATTCGGATACCATATCATAGGTATATTTCTTCGTCGCCACATTCTGCATATATTTCGTCGTATCGTTCGGCACTTCCACCACGCCTTCTTCCGGCACCATATAATGGAAACCGTAAGCCGACTTATCATCCCGGGCGGAAACGCCGGTATAATCATAATAGAAAAATTCACGGCGCGGATCGGCCTTATCGTATCGGCGCCAGAAGGGCAACGACACCCCGTAATACTGCCAGCGGTTCGGCACATCGGGATGATCCGACGGCCCGAAATGGTTGGCAATCTCGCCCCCGTTGGTCGTAGCCTCATGGAGCACGCAGAAAATCATTTCCTTGCCATATTTATTATTTTCCGACCAGACGTATTTGAAATCGTTTTCAAGTGCATACACTCCCCGACTGCGAAGATCCAGCACTATATCCATATACGTTTTGGCATTCGCATAATCGTGATTGCGCAAATAGAGTTTGCCCAGCAACGTAGCCGCCGCTCCCTTGGTGGCCCGGGCCAGATCCTGACCCTCCCAGGATTCGGGCAATACCTCGATGCACTCTTTCAAATCGGCCGTAAGCAACGCCTCGATCTCCGCTACCGGCGTGAGCGGCATATCTTTGGCTTGCGAAGGATCGACCAGTTCCGTCATCAGAGGCACCGGCCCGAAAGCGTCAGTCAGGTCGCGGTAGGCCAGCGCCCGGAGGAATTTGGCCTGAGCTTTAACCGATACTTTTTTCTCGTCCGCCATATCCACCGCATCGACATTGGCCAGAATCACATTTGCATTGGTGATAATCTGGTACATACTGCTCCAGTTGTTACTGAAATATCGGTTGTTGGCGTCGTAAGTCATATTGCTGAGTTTGGTCGGGTCGCCCGCCGAAGTGGAATAGCCCATATCGGTGGCATAATCGGTAATCATCACCATATACCCGCCATAATAAAGCCAGGCATCGCCCGGATAAGGCGTCAAATCGGCATACACCCCTACCAAAGCGGCGTTAATATCGGCCTCCGATTTGTAGGCGTTCGAGGTGGTGAGGTTACTATAAATCGTAGGCTCCAAATCGGTGCAACCGGCCGTGAGGGCCGTCAATCCGATAGTGGCAAGTAAGCCTGCCAGATGCTTTTTCATTTTCATATCCTTAAATCTCCCTTTAAATTAGAACGTAATATTCATGCCTACCGTAAATGTGCGCATAGCCGGATAGGCGTTGAAGTCGAGTCCGGCCCCTGCATTGGCCGTCTGGGTGGCGCCGCTCGATTTGGAAGCCTCGTTGGCTTTCGTATCCACTTCCGGATCCCATCCGGAATAACCGGTGATGGTGAACAGGTTTTCCGCCGAGAAGTATACACGGCAGGAGCTTACTACGCTGCGGAACGGAATGGTGTATCCCACCGTGAGGTTTTTCAAACGCAGGAAAGAGGCGTCTTCAATAAAATGATCGTTGATATAGCCGCCGTATTGCGAATAATAGAATCCGTTGCGTGGAATATCGGTTTCGGTATGGGTCGGCGTCCAGCGGTTCAACGCGTCGGTGGTACGTTTCCATTCCAGGTTCATGCGCGTCATGTTCAGCAGGTCATTGCCTACCGAGCCTTGGAAAAAGATCGACAAGTCGAAGCCTTTCCAGGCGAAATTATTCGTCAGGCCCAAAATGAAATCCGGGCTGGCATGTCCGATGATGGTACGGTCTTCCGAATCGATAACCCCGTTATGATCCAGATCGACGAATTTCGGATCGCCCGGCTTGGCGTTCGGCTGGGGGGCGTAGGTTTCTCCCTCCTGGATGACACCCGCATACAAATAGCCGAAGAGAGAACCCAGCGGCTGTCCTTCGCGTACCACGGCAAACTGTTCTTCCGATACGGTTCCCATCGGTTTGGAGGAGGTGATGTAAATGTCGCCGTTCTCGCCCAGATCCAACACTTTATTTCGGTTGAGCGCAAAATTGAATTTGGTATCCCACACAAACGCGCCGGTCAGGTTGTGCGAAGTCAGGTCGATTTCGAACCCGCGGTTCTGGATGGAACCGATGTTTTGTTGTCCGGAAGTAAAGCCGGTATACATCGGCAGTTTCACTTTCAACAGCAGATCTTTTGTTTTTTTCCAGTACCCGTCGATCGTCACTGCCAAACGGCCGTCCAGGAAGCCCAGATCGGCCCCGATATTGTATTGCGAAGTGGTTTCCCATTTCAAATCCCGGTTTTCGGCGCTCGACTGGTTCAGGTGCGTACCGGCCATCGTGCTGGAGCCGTCGAGGGTGAGATGGTTGGTAGACATCAGCGCATAGGAAGCATAATCGCCGATGCGTTCGTTGCCTGTCACCCCGAAGCCGGCGCGAAGTTTCAAATTGCTGAAAACGCCCCAGTTCTTTACGAAATCTTCCTCGCTGGCCCGCCAGGCTAACGAACCCGAAGGGAAGGTTCCCCAATGTTCGTTGGCCCCGAAACGCGAGGAGCCATCGCGGCGTACCGTTAGGGTAGCCAAGTATTTATCCCGAAACGTATAGTTGGCGCGTCCGAAGAAGGAAACCAGCATATTTTCCGTTTTATTGGAGCCGATGCTCGTCTTTTGGGCGGCGGCTCCTAAATTATTCCATTCGAATAAATCGGTGGAAAAATCTTTTGCGCTGATGGAACGGTATTCGGCCGTGAATTTCTCGTACGTATATCCCAACATTACATTCATATCGTGCACACCGCCGAATGTGTGCATGTAGTTCAGGATTCCTTCGAACAGTTGGCGGGTAGCGCTGTAATCGTAGGTAGTGGCCACGCCGTTATCGATACTGCC
>DBFJSK010000032.1:0-8809 GCA_048403675.1 Tannerellaceae bacterium
AGAGGACATTCTTCGGATTTTGGACAATGCCCGGAAATTTGAAGCGAACCCGAACCGGAAGGTACTCGAAGGCAAAGTGGCGGCCACCTTGTTCTTCGAACCCTCCACCCGCACACGGCTCAGCTTCGAAACGGCGGTGAACCGTTTGGGGGGCCGGGTAATTGGATTCCAAGACGCCTCTACGACCAGTTCGTCGAAAGGGGAAACCCTGAAGGATACCATTCTGATGGTGAGCAATTATGTCGATTTGATTATCATGCGGCACCACCTGGAGGGAGCGGCCCGCTACGCTTCGGAAGTGACGGACGTGCCCATCATCAACGCCGGCGACGGGGCCAACCAGCATCCTTCGCAAACGATGCTCGATTTGTATTCGATTCAGAAGACCCAAGGAAAATTGGATAATCTGACGATCACGATGGTGGGCGATTTGAAGTACGGCCGTACCGTGCATTCGCTGATTGTGGGGATGTCGCATTTCAACCCGACGTTCCATTTCATCGCGCCTGAAGAGCTGAAAATGCCCGACGAACAGAAGAATTTTTGCGACCGGCACGGCATCCGGTATTATGAGCATACCGATTTCACGGAAGAGATCATCAACCAATCGGACATTCTTTACATGACGCGCGTGCAACGCGAACGCTTCACCGATCTGGAAGAATACGAACGGGTGAAGAACGTGTATATTCTCAAAAACGATATGCTCAAGAATAGCCGGGAGAATCTGCGCATCCTGCATCCGCTGCCGCGCGTGAACGAGATAGCTTACGATGTAGACGATAATCCGAAGGCGTATTATATCCAGCAGGCGCGCAACGGGTTGTTTGCCCGCCAGGCGATTATCTCGGAAGTTTTGAATATTTCTGTCGACGAATAACCGGTTTGCTTTCCAAACGGTTTCCGCCTTATCTAAAATAAAAAAGCAGTATGTCAGTAGAAAAGAAAAAAGAGTTGCAGGTAGCCGCCCTGGAAAACGGCACGGCTATCGACCATATTCCCTCCAGCCAGTTATTTAAGGTAGCTTCCCTGCTCGAACTGGAGAAAATGGAGAACAGGATTACCATCGGGAATAATTTCCACAGTAATAAAATGGGGTGCAAGGGCATGATTAAAATCGCCGACAAATTTTTCCGGGAAGATGAAATCAACCGGATCGCTTTGGTGGCGCCTAAGGTGGTGTTGAACATTATCCGCGATTACGAGGTTGTAGAAAAGAAGACGGTAACGTTGCCCGACGAGTTGGTGGGCTTGGTGAAATGCAACAACCCCAAATGTATTACCAACAACGAGCCGATGCCTACCCGCTTCGATGTGATCGACAAGGAAGCCGGCACCATTCGCTGCCGCTATTGCGAACGTAAAATTAATAAAGAAGATATTATCATCAAATGAAACACGATTGGAAGCCGGGCACACTCGTTTATCCCCTGCCTGCCGTTATGGTAAGCGCGGGTAGCACCCCTTCCGAGTATACGATCATCACTATCGCGTGGGTGGGTACGATTTGTACCAACCCGCCGATGTGTTACATCTCCGTCCGGCCGGAGCGGTATTCCTATCCTGTTTTACGGAAGAATATGGAGTTCGTCATTAACCTGACCACGCGCGAACTGGCCTATGCGACCGATTGGTGCGGCGTTAATTCCGGGCGCGATCATGCCAAATTCGAGGAAATGAAGCTCACGCCGGGAAAGGCCAGCGTGGTTTCGGCCCCGATCATCGAGGAGGCGCCGCTCTCCATCGAGTGCCGCGTGAAAGAGATCTTGTCGCTGGGAAGCCACGATATGTTCATTGCCGACGTGGTGAACGTACGGGCCGACGATAGGTATATGGATCCCGAAACGGGGGCCTTCGACATGCAACGGGCCGATTTGCTGGCTTATTCGCACGGAAAGTATTATGGTTTGGGCGAGCTGGTCGGCAAGTTCGGCTGGTCTGTCAAAAAGAAAAAATAAGAGAATGAATAGAATCTGCCTGATCGGATGTTTGCTTTTCCTCTGTATGGGGGCCGGCGCACAGAAATTCATGCAAATGCAGGACAAGGCGTTCGACTTCGGCGTGAAAGTGGGCTTCAACGCGACGTTTCCGGTGGTCAATTCGCTTATGATCGACGGCAACCGGGTGAGTGATATCAGCGTTCAATACAAGGTAGGCTATTTGGCGGCGGTGTTCTGCCGGGTCAATATCGAGCGTTTTTTTCTCCAGCCCAGCCTGGCGTGGCATAAGTCCGAAGGGGAGTTGAATTTCAATCTGCCCCTCTCTGCTCCTACAGCTATGGAAACGGCGGCGTATGAAAAAAGCGATCGGTTGAAAATGACCACCCGATCGGTGGAAGTGCCGGTGATGGTGGGCTACAGCCTGGTGCGCAAAGGCCCTTACGGGCTGAGTGTGATGGCGGGGCCGAAGTTCAAATATAATTATAAGATCGTATATGAATCGGAGCTGGCCGATGTGTGGGAAGCCTATACCAGCCACAGCAAGCCTTTCGGTATCCATATCGCCACGGGCGTGGGCGTAAGCATCGGACGTTTATTTTTCGATTTCGTGTATGAATTCGGCTTGAATCAGATGGAGACGGATTTCCGGGCGACGCAGGAGGACGGCACGACGATGGCGGCGGGAGCAGCAGCGATGACGTCGAAAGCAGCCGCCGGTACGACAAGGGCAGCGGATGCGACGCACGATTTTCGCATTGACAAACGGACGAACGTAATGAGTTTTTCGCTGGGATTCTTATTCTGATTTGCCGGGATTCTTATGCCGGTTCGCTCAGATTTTTATGCCGATTCGCCAGCTTTTCCTCTCCTACCCTTTGGGCAAACCCAGCACGAACCGGATTAACGCCACGAATACCTTGCCATACCTTTCCAATTTAATCAAGCCCACGCCGCGAACCTCGCCGAAATCGCTCAACGTAAGCGGCTTCCGGGCTACCATATCCGCCAGGCTATCATCCGTAAACACATGATAAGCCGGCAACGACTCCCTTTCCGCCAATTGCCGCCGCAACTGCATCAGGGCATCCAGCAACGTCTCGTCGGTGGGCGCCACCCGTTTGGGGCGAATGGGCCGGGCGCGGAAGTTCTTCCCCTGTGCGCTCCCGCGCGCATAATCAAACGCTACGGTTTCCCGGAACGTCACCAGCGGAGCTTCTGCGGCGCCATACAACACCTTCCTGCCCAGCGGCGTTACCCTGAGTACCCGTTCGGCGGCATAATCCACCTCCAGGTAGCCCAACTGAATCATCTGATAGACATATTCTTTCCACTCTTTATAACTCAGATCGCGGCCTACGCCGAAGGTTTTCAGCCGGTCGAATCCGCGCTCCGCCACCTCTGTGCGGGCGGAGCCTCTCAAAATATCAATCAACATACCCATGCCGACCTGCTCCGACGTGCGCACCACCGCACTCAACGCCTTTTGTACCAAAATACGCCCGTCGAAGCGCTCGGGCGGGTTCCGGCATACGTCGCAATTGCCGCAGTCCGTTTCCACCTGCTCGCCGAAGTAACTCAGCAACACGCGGCGCCGGCAAATATCCGCCTCGGCGTACCGCTTCATGCGGTGCAACTTATCCAGGTTTATTTCCCGCTGGCCGCTTTCCTGGGCAAAATGCCGGAGCACCAACAAATCGGCCATCGAGTAAAATAATAACGTATCGCCCGGCAGCCCGTCGCGCCCGGCCCGGCCGATCTCCTGATAGTAATTCTCGATGCTGCCCGGCATGCTGAAATGAATCACCCACCTTACATTACTTTTATCGATGCCCATGCCGAAGGCTACCGTGGCGCAAACCACCTGCACCCGATCGGTAATAAACCGGTTCTGCGCTTCTTCCCGCACCTCGGGCGCCAGGCCGGCATGATAGGCGATGGCCCGGATGGCATATTGTTCGAGCGTCTGGGCCAACTGCTCGGTGTCGCTGCGCCGCATGCAATAAATAATGCCGCTCTGCTGCCGCCGTTCACGGATAAAATGTACGATAGCGGCCACTTTCTCTTTCTTGCTCAATCCGCGGCGTACCGTGAGCGACAGATTGGGGCGATTGAACGAGGCTACAAACGTAAACGGTTCCCGCAGGCGAAGTTGCTTCACAATATCGTCGCGCGTCACCTTGTCGGCCGTCGCCGTGAGGGCCACCATCGGCACTTTGGGAAACCGCTCTTTCAGGATGGCCAACTGGGCGTACTCCGGCCGGAAATCGTGCCCCCAGTGGGAAATACAATGCGCCTCGTCGATGGCGATCACCGACAAATCCAGCCGCGGCAGAAACCAGTCGGCCTCCGATTTCACCCGCTCGGGCGAAATGTACAGCAGTTTGATCTTTCCTTGCGCCGCCAAGGTTTTCACCCGCTGTTGCTCTTCTTCCGGCATGGCGCTGTTCAGCATGGCCGCGGGAATCCCGTTGGCCACCAGGCCTTCCACCTGATCTTTCATGAGCGCAATGAGGGGGGAAATCACCACCGCGGTGCCCGGCAGATAAATAGCCGGCAACTGGTAACAAATGGATTTGCCCCCGCCTGTGGGCATCAACGCCAAGGAATCTTTGCGCTGCAAAATACGTTCGATAATTTCCCGCTGTCCCGGCCGGAACGAAGTATACCCGAAAAATTTCTTCAACAACAGCAAAAGCTCCCCTTCCGCTTTGCCTAATCCATCCTGTATTTCCATACTTTTTCTAACGATTACATTCCAAGCGGTAAAGATAAAAAGAAAGACCGCACGTTGTCTCTAGGCTATAATTTGATTTATAACAGAATTGATTCCGGATAGATTCATCGTATCATAAAACGACAGGAGCGATCGAGAATCGGATGCCTTGATGGCATAAATATCCGGAACTTTTAACTTTTTAATGTATTGGCTTTGCCACCGGGGATATCCGCCATTCATCGTGTTGGTAAGACGGATTAGCTGAGACACCACAAAGTCGGACATTAAGCAGGCACTTAACAGTTTTAGGTCATCCACAGGGCCACCGGTAATATAATACAAATTATGATGCGGATAAAAATGCCCCGCATCAATCAGAATTTGATGGTTGGCAGAGATATCCGGCAATAAGATTTTAGGTTGAGACAAAAGGCTTTTGTGAACCTTGTCGATTGTCCGATACCAATAGGAAGGGTTCTTTTGAGATACATGCCGGGTTTGCAACTTCTCTTTATGAAGCTGCATATAGGCCGATGCTTTGGGATAAAGGGAAAGGTCGATAATACGGCCCTCGTCATCAAAGGGGTTAAACAGGTAATTACCGCTCCAGTTCAGCTTATTATTTTTAATATCTTTCGAGGTAAGGATAGGGAGCAATAATTCGGCTTCCACCGAATCAAGGAGATGTTTGCCGATAAAGATTTTATCGGCTCCCGTAGCCACTCCAATCCCTATTTTAAAACCTAACGCTTCAATAGAAGACAGGTTGTGACGA
This sequence comes from Tannerellaceae bacterium, assembly GCA_048403675.1. Classification (GTDB taxonomy): domain Bacteria; phylum Bacteroidota; class Bacteroidia; order Bacteroidales; family Tannerellaceae; genus Parabacteroides. The sequence continues at coordinate 5,432 of DBFJSK010000032.1, forward strand.
GTGGAAACGACATTAAACGTATCGCTCCAATCTCCGTGATGCGGCATTTTGTGCTTATTATCGAAGGCGTGGGGACGGGATAGCGCATTCAAATCTTCGATTTGCAAGTAGGTGAAAAAATCTCCCGCCGGACGATTCACGATAAGGCTTATCGCCGGGTAGGCCATCACTTCTTCCTGGAACGGATTGACTTTTTCTAAATCCACAATCGCTTGGAGGTCAAAAGAAGAAGAGATCATTTGCCGCAAATTATATCCGTACTGGTTCTTCAGCCATCGATTAGGGCAGATAAAGCAATGCTTGCCATTCGGCCGTAAAAGATGTAAAGATTTCTCAAAGAAAGCGATATAGAGATCGGCCCTGTATCTGAATGTAAAAAATAACTGGCGATACGCTTCCTTTTGCGGTTGCGGAATTTGTTCTTGGCGAACATACGGAGGGTTGCCAATGATTAAATCGGCTTGCCCGACCTCAGCCAGAAGGAAATCAGCGTGCCTAAATACACTTGGCTGCGGGTTTATAGCTGTATGCAACGCTTGTATTTTTTGAATACACTTCTGGATCTTGGCTTTGTCAATATCAAAACATACCAAACAGCGGTTGATCGCTTCATTTAAATCGAATTTGTATTTTTGTGCCGATCGGGCTAAGCGGGCAATAATCTCCAATACAAATTCTCCTTCTCCACAAGCGGGTTCTATCACGGAAATAGAGGATAAATCACGCTCGGAAATATAGCCAGCCATATCCAACATATACTTCACGATGGTTGCCGACGTAAACACATCGCCGTGTCTCCTTCCGTTGGATCTGTTTCCGTACCTGCTCATTTAAACTCGTGGATTACGCCTTGAAGGTATCCGGCAAATGCCGACAGGAAGGTGTTGATCGAAATATCTTCGGCCATATCTCCGAATGTATCGGAATTCGATGTCCAAAGCAAAGCAGCCGAAGTATAATGTCTTTCCAAAATTAATTTTCGGCATAAAATAGCATATCTATCCAGATAGGAGGTATGTTTAAATTCGTTCAATACCTCGAAATGAGGTTCGGCAACTCTGACAACCGACGTCGATTTTGCACAGCGTTCCACAGCCATCAGGTAACCGGCCCAGGGGGCATTTTGGTTCGGAAAAACATTTTCCCGAAAGGCCGTCCACAGATCCACAGCCGAGCCTAAAGCTTCTTCGGTTCGATTGTTGAAATTATTTCCAAAGGAACCCACTTGTGATTTAAATTCAATCACAGCAATCAATTTCTTTGTAGGGGAAACGATTAAAAAATCCCAGTCTTTTGTGGGCCTGAAATAGCCCGGCAATTGATTGCCACGTGTATATATACATACGGGCGGTACGCCCGCTTCCAAAGCCACTTTTGTGAATAGAGCGATAAATCCGTCCATTTGTTTTCCTCCGGTAACGGCTCCGCGATTACCGGCATCCTTTACTTCCCGGTCGATTTGATTGCTTAGTTGCTTATTTCTTGTATCCCAAAAATAGGCAATAGCGTTGTGAATTAAGTCGGTATAGTTTTCTATTCTAAAAGCCATATGCAGTTCTCATTTACAACTCGTTATCTAGGAGAGGACAAATATACATAATCCCTGCGAGAAAACAATTTCCATCTACCTGCGCCAACGAGCCTAGATTGACTGACGGAATCTGTTTTATTACCGACAATTTACTTTAATTGCTCCCGAAACGCCCAACTTTCACAGTTTATTCCTATCTTTGCACCCGACAAGTGAAGATAGGGCGTTTTTTTGTCTCTCAAAATCAAAGACAAACCCGATCGGACATCGGCCGGGGAGAGGATATTTCTGTTGCCCCGCTTAGCCCTATCCCGCACTCCTATTAATTAAAAGAGCCGCGACGGCTCAATCTTTTTAACATGACATTTGAAAATTTAGCGTTGATCGAGCCTATACGACAGGCTCTCCGTGAAGAAGGATACCAAACGCCGACGCCTATCCAGGCCGAAGCCATCCCCGTAGTATTACAAGGCACCGACCTTTTGGGTTGCGCCCAAACCGGAACCGGCAAAACCGCCGCGTTCTCTATTCCCATCATCCAGCGGCTTTACCAGCAAAACGAGTTGGGCCACGGTCGCCGCATCAAAGCACTGGTGCTGACGCCTACCCGCGAGCTGGCCATCCAGATCGACGAAAGCTTTGCCGCTTACGGACGGCATACCCCCTTGCGCCATACCGTTATCTTCGGCGGGGTAGGCCAGAAACCGCAGACCGACGCCCTCGAAAAAGGTGTGGACGTGCTCATCGCCACCCCGGGCCGCCTGCTCGATCTGATCGGCCAGGGCTACGTCCGGCTCGACAGTCTCGACTACTTCGTGCTCGATGAGGCCGACCGCATGCTCGACATGGGCTTTATCCACGACATCAAACGTATCCTGCCTTTGCTTCCCAAGCAGCGGCAATCTCTCTTCTTCTCCGCCACGATGCCGCCCGAAATCGAACGGCTGGCCGGTACTATCCTACACGCGCCGGAGAAGGTAGAAGTAACCCCTCCCGCCTCCACCGTCGATAAGATCGAACAATCTGTTTACTTCGTGGAACGGAAAGAAAAAATGGAGCTTCTTAAAAATCTGCTCGACGATGCGTCTCTGGAATCCGTGCTCGTTTTTACGCGCACCAAGCACGGGGCCGACAAAGTGGCCCGGATGCTCTCCAAGGCCAAGATTGGGGCCGAAGCCATCCACGGCGACAAAAGCCAGAACTCCCGCCAGCGCGCCCTCAGCCGGTTCAAAGAGCGCTCACTGCGCGTGTTGATCGCTACCGATATAGCCGCCCGCGGGATCGACGTAGATCATCTGACGCACGTCATCAACTATGAACTGCCCGAAGTGCCCGAAACCTACGTACACCGCATCGGGCGTACCGGACGCGCCGGACGCAGCGGCGTAGCCATCTCCTTTTGCGGGGTGGAAGAAGTGCCTTTGTTGAAAGACATCACCCGCCTGATCGGCAAACGCATCCCTGTAGCCGGAGGCGAAGAATTTACCGCCGCCGACGTACGTCAGGCTGTCGCCGACCGCAACGAAGCCAAGGCCGAAGAGTCGCGCCGCCGCAGCATGTTCAAACGCAAAGACGACAGCGCTCCCGGACGTGCCGGACGCGCCGGACGCGCCGAAGAAAAATCCGCCAAAGCAGCTTCCCCCCGGAACCGGGCCGACAGCTCCACGCGCTCCGAAGCAAACGGAAAAACGACCGCCACGCAAACAACCGCCACAAAAGCCGCCGCTACCGGCAGAAACAACGTTTCGGCTAAGCAAGGCAACCGTACCGATCGCCGAGAACGGCGTCCGGGCAGTCGCGCTTAAATCCGTTGCAAATCGCAAAAGGAAGCTCCGGGGGGTCGTTCT
>DBFJSK010000033.1:0-4781 GCA_048403675.1 Tannerellaceae bacterium
CTTGCAAAGGCTATCATTGCTATCACCCTTGCAAAGGTTCAAAAGGCGACGAGAGTTACAAAAGCCCCAAAGGCGATAGCGGCACGCCTGGGGAACCGGCTCAGTTTTTTTCTTTTTCATAGGCGTTTTCTTGGGCGATAGCCAGTTCGACATGATTTTGCACCACTTCGCCAAGGGCTTCGCGGTAGGCTTCGGCTACCTCAAAGGCGACATAGCCGGATTGAAGATCGTAGAGGGTGTACAGGGGATTGGCTTCCCCCTGGCTCCAACGACGGATGTAATCGGCCGTGCAAGCGCCGATATTTTTCAGGGAGCAGCCGATAATACGGTCGGAATAAGCGGATTGATCCACATCTACTCCGGCCGTGTAGCCCCCTGAGGCAGGATGTTCGCGCAGGTATTTGTAGACGCCGTTGTTGGAGCCTCCCGCCACGGCATAGAGGAAGGGGTAGAGCCGGAAGAGGCTGTCGGCCATCTGGTAGGCGCGCATGGGCATGGCAAATCCGTCGGAGGCGGTAGACAGGTAAGTTTCGGCTACTTCCCGGCCCCCGGCGTGAAGATACCCGGCCCGGAAGCCGTCGTAGCATTCGCGGATGTAGGCTTCGTTTTGCTGGCCGCCCAGGTAGGCGGCAGTATCGGCGCCGGTCAGGGTATAGGCGGCTATGCCGGCCAGGAAAGAAACGCCGTAGCCGGCCATACGGAAGGTGGGAAAGCCGAAACCGGGGCCGGATAGTTCGAACAGGAGGTAGTTGGGGGGAGTCTGGGTTGGCAGCAGACGCCGGGCCAGGGTTTCGTATTCGCTTCCGGCCAGCAGAGTGTAATACCGTTTCGGATCGGTGTCTTCCTCCCGCCACCGGGCCAGCAGCTCGGCGGCTTCCTCCCAATCGGTGGGGCTATGGTATTCGAGGGAAAAATCGTTTTCGGTTTTCGCGTGAAGCAGACCCCGCAACACGTCGTCGGTATAAGAGAGATCGCCCAAGCCGTTTGGGGAAAACAAGGCGCGTACAACCCGGGAAGTCTCAGGGGGCGTCTCCCGGATTTCTTCGGTGGTGCAGCCGGCCAGCAAAAGAACGACCGCCCACAAAACCGCCCGGCCCAAACAAGCCCACCCGGCAAACCGAACCCTTCGAACCAACCCGGCAAACCGAACCCGCCGAAACCACCCGACAAACCGAAACCACCCGACAAACCGAACCCGCCGAACCCGGCAAACGCCCGGCAAACACCCGGGTTGCTCTTGATGTAGGCCGCCCCGCAGGCGGTTGTTCTTTCGGGCGTGCACGTTATCGAGTGCATGACAGGGCGCACCCAGGCCCACCCTCTGGCGCATCCGGCTATCCGCCAGACAAGCCCTACGCCCCGTCACCCTGTATCGGAATGGATAGTTCATAGGCGGTTCCACTGTATTTACAGAATGACGGGGACACCGGGTTGCACCGTGGAGCCTCCGTTAATATCATTGAAATAGTCGAGCGTAGCGACATGGATTTTATCGCATTCGGGGCAAGCCGGTATCTGGATGTAGAAGGTAGCGTATACGGCGTCGCTACCGGGTTCGGCGGTGCCGGCAATCCGGATACGGCATTGGTTGTCGGATGCGGCATAAGTATAATCAAAGGAGGAGGTCAGCGGCGCTTCTTGCCCGGTAATGTCGGTGAATACCTCCAGGGCGCGAGCGCCGTTGTCGGCAACAACGGCCCATTCGGTCGTTCCGAAGCCGTCCAGTTGGGTAGCGTTTACTTTGCCGTCCTTGTAGAAGTAAGTTTTGAACTTGGCGATAGCTTCCTGACTGCCGACCGATGTAACAGGCGTTTTTTCATCCTCGGAGGAACAACCGCTGCTTAAAAGAAGCAAGGTGACGAAAAAAAACAAAATGGATTTCATACTGGATTTTTTTAATGGATTGATATTTTATCGAATGAATAAGTTATCGGAGTATATAAGCCAGCGGGCGTTCACCTAAGGTTCGCGAACCGACGCGTACGAGCGGCTGATGCGGACAAATTGTTTCCCGGGAAAGGCTTCGCTGGCTTTGAGCAAGGTGACGGAGCGCAGATAGGCGCTCTTATGGCGCCCATACAGGGTACAATAAGTGCGCGAAGCTTTCAGGTACATCGCCTCACAACGATCTGTTTTTCGGAAACAGCCGTTATGCCATACAACTAGGTAATCCTCGTTGGATTCATGGGTATTGTTCATGCATAATCCTCCCTATGCTAACTATCCTGCGGAACCGCCCCGGCGGGGGTTCTGCACTTCATTGGTTTGTTCGGGTACCCGACGCTGTACTCCCCCCACCACCAAGTGGCTGGGAATTGCGGAGTTGTCCGGTTTCTCGGTTTCAAATATATATATCTTTTTTGAATTATTCAAAGTTACTGATTAATAAATAGTAAAGTCTACCTCGTTTTTATTTATACCGAAGGGGTTTGTTTTTAGCCTTCCCGGAAAGCTATCCGCCGGGGGGGTAGTATCAGTCTCTATAAATTATAAGCGGGGATCCTGCTCAAAAAGGAGAATCCCCGCTTAAGGAAAATAAGAAATTTGAGGCGTCAAATACATTCTATTGTAAAATAGATCAGGCTTATTTCCGAAAGAAAGCCTCGGCGCGGCCCGGCGAGAAGAGTTCCCAGAGGGAGGCCACGGTCCAGCCGGGGGCGAAAATATCGTTATAGTATCCTTTGCCGTTTTTGCCGTAATCCCAGGCGGTATGTTGTACTACCTCCGGGTAATAGCCGGGCGCTCCTACACCGCAAAGGTGGCCTTCGAGGGGTAGCAGTTGACGCATGGAGGTGCTGATGACTTCGGCGAAAGCCGGGAAACGAGGTTCGTCGAACTGCCGCCCCAGCCAGTGCAGGACGTCGGCGAAATCGAAAATAAAGACGTCGATATGGTTGTTTTCTACCGATACGTTGCCCCAGCCGCGGCTGCGTAGACCCAGGTCGCCGAGCATCTGGCCCGGGGCGAAAGGCACGTCCCAGGTGTAGTACCACGACAAGGCGAAGTAGGCTGCTTTACGCGACAGGGCGGCCAGGTGGCGTTGCTCTTCGCCGCGGGTGGCCAGGGCGAGGTAATAAGCCGCGGTGGAGGCATAGAGGGAAGCCTCTTTATCTTCGCAGTTGGCGTCGAGGGTGGAAGAAAAATAGTCGGCTTTCGAGATCAGTTCTTTTTCCAGGTAGCTTACCGATCGGCGGGCGGCGTCGAGGTAGCGTTTGTCGCCGAAGTAGCGGTAGGCCATCGCCAGGGGCAGTGTGGCCGAGGGGGTGCTGCCGCCGCTGGAATCGATGCGCGCCAGGTGGTCGGTGAATTTGCGGGGGAAGCTGCCGTCGGCTTGCTGAAGGGTCAGGAAGTTGTCGAGCAGGGCGCGCAGGCGGGTTTCGAGGGCGGGGTGCTGCCGGCCTTTTTCCTTTTCATAGCGGAGGTAGTATAGCAGGGCGTAGGCGCCTTCGGACTGGCGGCGGATGCTATGGACTTTTTCCACGAAGCCGCGCCGGGGGTGGATCACTTCATGGAAAAAACCGGCCGGCGAAAATCCATGCTGTTCATACGAGCCGATCACGCGGCGGGCGTCGGCGGCCATCGCCGGCCGATTGTGCGTTTCGCCGTATTCGAGGGCGTTGAAGGCGTTCAGCAGGGTACGGCCGATAAAGCCTACTTCGGCGATGTCGGTGGGCGCAGGGTCGGCCACACGCAGTTCGACACCGGCATAATAGCTGGCGGCGGGCGTATCGACGAAGCTGGCGGTGAAGTAGCGGCTGAGGGTTTGTTTCATCTCGGCCGGGGTATAGGGCGTGGCCACCGGCGCGGGGCGGCGGCTGTCGTAGCTGTATTGCCAGAGGGATGCTACGCAGTGGGAGAAATCGGCGGCCGGGGTTTCGCGCACTTCCCAACGTAGAGTGAGGCTTTCTCCCTTGCGCAGGAATTGGTAGGCTTCGGTAGGGGGAGCGAGGGTGAGTTTGCGCAGGTAGGTCTTCGGCGTTTCCTGGTAGGGGAAGCCGAAGGAAAGGGCGGCGGTGCCGTCGCAGTTTTCGAAGCCGGTATAGCCCAGGGAGGTGGGGCCGGACAGGATGATTTCGCCGGTGGGATGGGTGGCCAGGGCGTCGAGGCGCCCGGTGTCGAGACGCAGTACCGAGAGGGCTTTCCCGGCGGCGGCATCGTAAATGGCGGCCAGGGGAGTGCTGAGGCGGTCTTCCCGCACCGTCCAACTGTCGGAGGTGTGGCACGAGGGGGCTTCGCGGGGCGAACGGAGGTTGCGCCGGTACCAGAAACCGGGCAGCAGGAAGAGGCAGTCGTCGTGCCGGTAGCCGGTGGAGAGACGGGTAGAGAGATGGAAGTAGACATCGGCGGTGGCCGTTAGAAAGAGGGTGATCTCAGCCCCGCCGGCTTGCTCCGCTACCTGTTGGTAGATAAGCAGGGGTTGGGCCTCTGCGGCTATCCATTGATAGGGGAAGGGTTGGCCCGAGAGGGGTTGCAGGGTAAGGGGGTAACGCTTGGCGGGGTTGCCGGGGGTTTTCAAGGCGAGCACGGCCGAGGAGGCGGCGGGGGTGTAATGAAAAGCGGTGCTTTCCGTAAAGGGAGAGCTTTCCAGAGAAGAATTTTCCGGCAGGGAATTTTCCAGAGAAGAACTTTTCAAAGAAGAACTTTCCGGCAGGAAACTTTCCACAGAAAAGCTTTTCGGAGAAGAACTTTCCGGCAGGGAGCTTTCCACAGAAAAACTTTCCACAGAAGAATTTTCCGGCAGGAAACTTCCCACAGAAGAACTTCCCACAGAAGAACTTCCC
>DBFJSK010000034.1:0-12900 GCA_048403675.1 Tannerellaceae bacterium
AATACCCAGTTCGTCGCAGGTGCAGGATTGTTGGCGTACCTCATCCCAGGTAAATCCTTTGCGGTATAGTTCCAGTTGCCGGTCGGAAAAGGTGTCCGTACCGAATTCGATATGTGTCAGACCGGCTTGCTGATACAAAGAGAGCTGGGTTTTCGTCAATCCCCGCGGAGAAAAATAGGCGCCCCATTTCATCCGGAAGCCGCTTTCAATCAGTCGCCGGGATAATTCTTCATTGTAGGCTGCGTCGATATTGAAAACCGAATCGGTAAAAAATACGTAGTCAATTCCTTTTTCCCGGTATAATCGGACCAGGGTATCGACTACTTCCCGGCTGTCGAGTAGCCGGACGCGATGTCCTTCGATTACCGGATAGCTGCAATAGATGCACCGGAAGGGACAACCGCGTTTGGTCTGTATGTTCAACATACCGCTTTGATTCCAGTAGTAATCGATCGTTTTTTCCTCAAACCGGAGGACAGCTGACGTGGTATATCGTTTATGCGGGTTGACGATAATTTTTCCGTCTTCTCTCCGGTATACCAATCCTTCGATCCCTGCGACCGGTTGATCGCTTTCGATCGCTTTCAGGAGGGCGGGCCACGCTTGCTCCCCTTCTCCTTTGATTCCGTAATCGAGTGCGAGTTCTCGGAAAAGTATCTCCGGAAAGATGGAATAACCGGCTCCCCCGGCGATTAAAACAGCCCGGCTGTACTGACGTACCAAATGGGTCAGGTGTCGATACCAGCAGATGAACGAATTTTTCTCGAACAGGTTGTTGTCGTCGATATTCCGCAGTCCCAGCCCGACGTAGGCGTAATTTCCTTTGACCAGTTTTTCGGCGAGCGTATCCTCGGTTTCGAAATTCATATCGGCTATCTCGATTGTACGGCCAGGAAAGGCTTTTTCCAGGCTTGTTTTCAGATAGGATATGCCGATCGGATAGACAGGATACGGATTTCTGTATGTGTTGGCCGATAGTAAAAGAATCTTCTTATCTTCCATGCGTTCCTTCCTCCTTCCAGAATTCGTAAAAATTAAACCATTGTTCGGGGTAGGTATCGAGTAGGTCTTCCAAGGCTTGTACGAAGGAACGGCCAAGTGAAACGGCTTGTTCGTCTGCCTTTCTGCCGTGATAGCTCTCGGTTTCCGTTTCTTTTTGCTCGGTCAGCGGCCGGATGTGAATGTGGTAGCGGAAAGTGGTTTCTTTCATCACGAAAAACGACAATACGGGCGCCCCGGAATAAGCGGCGAGGTAATAAGCCCCGAGCGGAAAAGTCGCTTTTCCGTTCAGGAAAGGAAATAACTTGTTTTTATTTCCTGTAAATACCCGGTCGCAAGGCAGCGTGACGATGCTTTTTTGCCGGAGTGCCTCGTGAATCCTGAAGATGTGCGACAGATCGGACATGACCGGGATTAAATTGACACCCTGCTTTCCTAGCGTCTGCTTTCGGAGTGCCTGCATGGTTGCGGCTTCGTGGGCGAATACGATGCTACATACAGGCGTATCTCTGGAAGGGAGCAGATAACCGGCCAGTTCCGGATTGCCTACATGTGCGCTGGCCAATACGACTCCTTTTCCCGTTTCAAGTGCCGCGTCGAAATATGTTTTTCCGCTCACTGTTACCTGATAACGGTGGCTTTTTCCGCTGAATATGGCGAATTTGTCGAGTACCGTCTGGCCGAAAAGTAAATGGTTTGCATAGGTTTTTTTCCAGGAAGTCCAGATAGTACAGTTTCGTTGCCGCCGGAAGTAATGGTAGATGCTTCGGCATCGCTGCCGGGAGAAAAGCATGTAAAAGGGTACAATCAAAAAGAGTAGGGCGTACCCTATCCGTATGTTGAAATAACGAAAGAAAAGCACCAGCCCTTTCTGTCCGATCGCTCCGCCCCCAGTTTTCCCATCCCATGCCCGGTTTGCCATCATTTCTTTCTTTATCCGTTGACCTTGGCGTAGATGTAATCGTAAAACTTGCCGAGCGTATCCACGCCTCCCATTTCTTCGGCTTTGATTTTAAAGCCGAAAGTCTTTTCCACAATCACGACAATATCTACGAAATCGAGGCTGTCTATGCCCAGGTCGTCTTTCAGACTCGCGTTTTCATGGAGGGTGTTTTCTTCTACCTCCAGCTCATCGGTTAAAAAACGATTTGTTTTTTCTATAATTTCTTCTCTAGTCATATCCTTTATTTTAGTGAATTGATTTTTCTGATAACAAGCGCGCTGTTGGTGCCTCCGAATCCGAAGGAATTGGATACCACCGTGCGAACGGCTTGTTCTTTCGTTTGATTGATAATGTGGATTTTCGCCGAGTACTCATCGGGTTCTTCAAAATTGATGTTCGGAGCGATAAACGAATGCTGCATCATCAAAAGTGAATACACCAGTTCGCTGGCTCCGGCCATCCAGCACTCGTGACCGGTCATGGATTTGGTGGAACTAAGCGGTGTCCGGCTACCGAAGAGTTGGTAAATGGCCATCGCTTCGTACCGGTCGCCGAGCGGGGTGGAAGTGGCATGCGCATTGATATAATCCACTTCAGAGGCCGACAGCCGGGCATCCGTCAAGGCCCGGTACATGGCCCGGTACGAGCCTTCGTCGTTGGGTTGAGAAATATGGCCGCCGTTCGACGAAAAACCATAACCGCAAACTTCGGCCAGGATCGGCGCTCCCCGGCTGAGGGCATGTTCGTATTCCTCCAATATCAAGGTGGCTCCGCCCCCGCTGGGAATCAAGCCATCTCGGTTTTTATCGAAGGGGCGGGAGGCTTTGGACGGTTCGGAGGTGCGGGCCGAAAAAGCGTTGAGGGCATCGAAACTAGCCATCGAATAGAGGTTTACTTCCTGCGCTCCTCCACAGATTACCATTTCTTGCCAGCCGTTTTTGATAAATAAATAACCCAGTCCGGCCGCATGCGAACCGCTGGCGCAAGCTGCGCTGATGGTCATATTGATTCCTCGTATTTTGAAAATTGTCGACAAATTCATCGTGATGGTCGAGTTCATAGAGCGGAAGATCGGGCCTGAGCCTAGTAACTGGCTATCATTTTTTTCCTCCATCACCTTGTGTGCTTCTACAACCGGTTCGGCCGACGAATCGTTTCCGTAAAAAATGCCGACTTCGTTTTTTTCCAGGTAATCCGGATCGATCCTGGCTGTGCGCAGGGCCTCTTCGGTCGCTACATAAGCGTATTCGCCTTGTTCGGGAAGCCCCACCCGCAGGCGCCGGTCGAGTTTCCCTTTTAAGATGGGGCGCGGCACCAGGCCTGTTAGCGGCGAACGGTATCCGTATTTGGTTCGTTCGGGATCAATACCAATCCCCGAACGGCCTTGATATAAAGCTTCGGCCACTTCCTCCAGGTTTTTTCCCAGACAAGAATAGATGCCCATGCCTGTAATGACTACTCTTCGATTCATGTGATGGTATGTTTAAGTATATAAGCCGCCGTTGATGGAGATTACCTGTCCGGAAATATAGGCTGCCCGTTCCGAAGCCAGGAAACCGGCCAAGGCCGCCACCTCTTCCGGTTGTCCGAACCGGCCGGCCGGAACCAGTTTGCTTAATGTTTGTTCATCCAGATCAGCCGTCATTTCGGTGGCTATGAATCCGGGTGCAATCGCATTCACGGTCACACCCCGCTTGCCCACCTCCTGCGCCAAAGCCTTGGTTGCACCGATCACGCCAGCTTTGGCAGCTGAATAATTCGTTTGTCCCGGCATACCTTTCTGCCCGGAAAGCGAAACAATGCTGAGGATGCGTCCATATCGGTGGGTGAGCATATCTTTCAGTAGCCGCCGGGTAACGTGGAAAAAACCCGATAAGTGAATATCAATTACTTTCTGCCATTGGTTGTTCTGCATCCACATCATCAAAGTGTCTTCCCGGATGCCGGCGTTGTTCACCGCCACGGCGATATAATCCCCGGGATGACGTTCACTCCAATCCATCAGCGCCTTATCCACTGCTTCTACATTGGCCACGTTGAAAGGAAGTAATTCTGCTTTTCCTCCCTTTTCTTCGATGCGTTGTTTCGTTTCTTCAGCGTCACGTTGCCGGCTAAGGTAATTGATAAGTACGGGGTAGCCCATTCCGGACAGTTCCATACATACAGCCCGTCCGATTCCTCGCGAGCCTCCGGTAACTAAAGCATATCTCATACGGCTAGTTCTTTGTTTTTCAGAAATGCGATCATCATTCGAATTTCCTTATATTTAGGCGTATCTTCGATGAAGGCCGGGAAAAATCCTCGTACTTCCTGGTAGATGGCCCGGGTAAAAGGCGCCAGCTTATTCTGAATTTTCAGACAATCCACTGCCTGCACGACCGCCATCAGATGGATGGCCATTACCTGGTAACCGTTTTCGATCACCTTAGTGGCAAGTTGTGCCGCGTTTGTACCCATGCTTACTACATCTTGGTTGTCATTGTTGTTGGGAATACTGTGTACACACATCGGCATCGAAAGTGTTTGGCATTCGGCGGTAGTGGAGGTGGCGGTAAATTGGGCGGCTTGTAATCCGTAATTCAGTCCTAATTGTCCGAGGTTCACGAAGGGGGGCAGAATGCCGTTGATGCGGTCGTGAAAAAGATAGTTCATTTGGCGCTCGGCCAGCATCGTCTGTTTGGTAACGGCAATTTTCAGTTTATCCATTTCAAAAGAAACATAATCGCCGTGGAAATTTCCCCCGTGGTAGATGTACCGGGTATCGGGATCAACGATGGGGTTGTCGCAGGCCGAATTCAGTTCATCGATCAGTACCTGCTCGCAGTTGGCCAACTGATCCCATACCGGGCCTAGTACTTGGGGCACGCAACGCAGGGAATAGTAGGCTTGCACCTTTTTTTCGAATACTTTTTCCGTATGTGTACGAAAAAGCTCTGTTTCGCGTTGCCGGATACACTGGCTCCCGCTGGCTATGCGTCGCATAAGCCGGGCGATTTCCAATTGTCCCGCATGGCGTTTGGAGGCATTGAGAGGTTCTGCCATCAAATCGTCGTAAGAAGAGGCGATTTCGTTCATCATAACTGAAGTAACTATGCCCCACCGGGCCAATTGTCTGGCAGAAAGTAGATTTACCAACCCGATGCCGGTCATCATCGAGGTGCCATTAGTAACGGATAATCCTTCTCGGATATGTATTTCAAAGGGTTTAAGCCCATTTTCGGCCAATACGCCGGCAGCCTCGCGCCATTTTCCTTGGTAGTACACTTCGCCTTCACCGATCAGAGCGAGGGCGATATGGGCCAGTTGCACCAGATCGCCGCTGGCTCCTACGCTACCGTGTTCGGGAATCATCGGACAAATGTCCAGGTTGATAAAATCAACCAGGAGCCGAACCAGTTGAATATGTACGCCGCTTCGGGCTTGTAGGAAAGTGGCCAGTCTGGCGATCATGGCCGCCCGTACATAGAGTGGTTCGACCGGCCGGCCGGCGCCTACCGAATGGCTGCGAATAATGTTGTATTGCAACTCGCGTAATTTTTCATTGTCGATACGCCATTGCGCCATCGGGCCGAATCCGGTGTTGATACCGTAGATAACCTTGTCTTGACTGAAGGTTTCGAGGAAACGATAGCATGCCTCTATCCGGGCCGTCACTGTCTCCGACAGGGAGAGTTCACTTTTGCCGGATAAAATAGCTTCGAAATCGCTTAAATGGAGTTTGTCAGAGATTGTTATTTTGTTCATATGTTTTTAAGTAGATGAAATTTGAAAGGCTGCGAAAAAGGAATAGATTCTGTTTTCGCAGTCTTTATCGATAGCAGCCGTCAGGCTGTTTAAAATTCCCAGCCTAATTTTAGCAAGGCTCCGTTCATTCCGTAATTACTCACGAGGGAATGCCTTTTGGAATAATATTCCAAGTCAAGCGTGCGGTAGGTATAGCCGGCTATCAGATTGAACGCTTTTTTCCCGGAACCTAAACGTATCCCTACGTTAGCAGCAAAATAGGCTCCGTTGCCGTCGACATTCGAATAGACATCGTATCCACCCCGCAATTCGATAAAAGGCGAAAAGCCTCTGTTAATCGGAATATACCGTATGGCCGTGTAAATCGGAATATAAACCACATTCGAATCGTCCAGGTCGCCGACATTATAATAAGATACTCCCATTCCCAGTCCGGCAAACAAACAGTTGAAAATTTGGAAACCATGGGTGGTACTTAATTCGCCGCCATACGCATTGTGTCCGTTGACGGAGGCATATTGCGGGCCGAAATCGATCATGGCATGGTATCCCCGGCGGCTGGTTTGCGAGTTGGAATCCATGTCTGCGTCCGTCCAGACCGGCTCGTTGTAGGAGGGGGCCGGTTCGTTAGTTTGTACGGCAACTTGTTGGCGTTCTTTCGCCGTTTTTTCAATATCGGCGTATTTATAAACGAAGGTGTTTCCTCCTGCGGTGCGGATCTTCATGGTTTCTCCCGGAATATCTTCCGTAATTTCACCTTTAATAATACTTCCGTTCTTCAGATAAATAATATCCTTGAAACCGGATATCTGCGCCCAGCTAGCCGAAATACAGGCTGCCAACAGCACACAAAGAGCAATCAGTTTTCTCATATCTGTCGAGTTTTAAATGATATCGTCTTAAAATTTGTGGACAGCCCGGGATTGGATACCTTTCATTTTACCGCCCCACGTTTTGATTCCGTAAAAAGGAACAATCGTGCCTTTGTTTTGCACCGCCCGGCTTACAAACGGGCCGAGCAACGATTTGCCAATCGTATTTCCCACGTTCGCGCGAAGCATCATTCCGATATTGCGGTTATCTGATTTTTCCGTCGATGAATACATAAAGTAGGGTGCGTTTTCGCGTGTCAGGAATTTATCTCCTTTGGCCTTTTCGATCAGTTTATTGAAATCGTAAAAGTTATTTTGTATAAAGTCGGTCGTTCCTCCGTTAATGACCACCCATATATTCGCTAATTCATAGTAGGAAGGGATATACCATCCTTCGCCCAACCCGGCACACCATTCGAATAGCGGAAATTGTTCTAATCCTCCGTGATTTTTAGCGTAAGCATAGATGGCTTGGGTATTGGCCATCCCGTCAGTTTCCGAATCAGTATGAAATATGCCGTCTTCCTCGCTATATTTTTTAGTAGAACCTTTCAGTGATAGGAGTAACCCGTGTTCCCCATCGTCCTCAACTAATACCACGATTCCTCTTAAGCCATCGCGATCGTATATATCGCCTAGTTTATAACGTCCCCGGGACGGATTCCGATGAGCGACGAACCCTTCGGGTAAACCGTCGAGATTTTCCTCTTCCGGATCGGCTGACTGGGTGCCCTCCGGCTTCGTTTCGGTAAGGGTAGATTGTCCCGTATCCGGAGCAGGGGGAGCCGCATCTTCTTTTTCGTGGATGATTTGGGCTATTTCCGATTCATCGAAAATGAACATACTGCCGTCGGCTGTTTCGATTTTAACAGTTTTACCGATTACTCGCTCCACGATCGTGCCTTTTACTTTGTTTCCGTTTTTAAGAATTATTGTTTCTTCCATCACTTGGGCGTGTAAGGCGAAGCCCAAAATCCATAAGAGCACAAGTAAACATGTTTTTTTCATAATCTTCCCTTTATTAACTGTTTAGAAATATATCACGTTCTATTTCTACCCTAGAAATAGGATAGAACTAAAAGCTGTTGGAAATCAGTTGATTATATTTGCTTAATAGCTTGTGAACAGATTTTATTGGGGTATGAATGAGAAATAAGAAATAAAAAATAGATTAAAAATAGTTTGATTTAGAATATAATATGTATTTTTACAGCACCGAACGTCCTATTTCTAGGGTAGAAATAGTACCTTTTGACTTATCCCTTTAAAATTTTCGACAACACTACCGAGTTCGCCTCATCCACTTGAGAATGGTCGAGCGTGGCAAGATAAATCTGCGTGATAAGCGTAGACGAATGGCCCATTCCTGCACTGATTACAGGCAGGGGTATATTATAATTACGAGCCAGTGTGGCCCAAGTATGACGGGCGGTATACGAAGACAAGGGGAAAGGTAATTGTAAAAGCGCGGATAGTCTTTTTAACTGTTTGTTGTAATAACACAAAGCATTCTGATATTGATTATATTCCGGGGTAGCGTTTTTTATTTTTACGATCGGAAAGAGATAGGGCAAGCTGTCGTTGTGGTACCGGTCGATGATGGCTGTCATGCAAGGCTCCAGGCGGATACTTATATATTGGCTGGTTTTATGCCGTACGTACTGAATGAAATCATCATGTAGATTCGATCTTTTTAGGAAAGCCATATCGACAAACGACATGCCGCGGGTATAAAAACTGAATAAAAAAAGATCTCGGGCATACGCTAAGGGCTTATTGCCGTCGAGATTCATCTTTGTAAGCCTGAAAATCACCTCTTCGTTGACCGCTTTTTTTTTCGTACGGTCTACTCCGGTATATACATTCGAAAAAACCTGATCAATTATCTGCCTCTTTTTCCCGTCCGCTTTTCGGCAAACAGACCGTAGGATACGCATATAGAACGAGATCGTATTGCGGGTAACCTCCCTCTTTTTCAACCATTGTTCGTAATTCACAATCAGCTTCTCCGTCAGGGCGGAAAAAGGAATATCTTTTCCTTCCAAATAATGGGAAAGACTTCGTTGGGTACAGCAATAATTTTGCGCTGTGCCCAGCCGTTCGATACTCCGCAAATAGGCTATATAATCCTCCATAAATGCCAGTATCATTAAGGATTGTTTTCTTTTCATAGATTTATATTTACTGTGAGCACTCGATTTGGCAGAAAATAAGAGAGGTATCCAAAAACAAGGACTATCACCGGATGTTTTTGAATACCTTCCAAATAAAAAATGCATAAAAAAGATACCGGATAGCCACGCTGCCGGCGAAAAAGAAAGGAACTGAGCTTTCACCCCCCCTTACAGACCCTTAAAATCAGGCCGGTTAAAATCCGTTCAACGGAACCAATACTGTCGGGATCAGGAGGAAGAAGCCAAGTATAACCAGCAACAGGATAAATTTCCATGCCCAGCCAAACCATTTATCATACGGAATCCGGCTGACACCCAAGACGGCGATCAATACGCCCGACGTAGGGGTAAGCAAGTTGGTGAACCCGTCGCCGAACTGGAATGCCATGACAGTAGCTTGTTTGGATAGCCCGATCAGTTCGGAGAAAGGCGCCATGATCGGCATGGTAAGGGCGGCTTTCGCACTGCCGGAAGGGATGACCAGGTTGATTAGTGTCTGGATCACATACATCATTCCCACGGTAGCTACCTGGCCCAAACCGTCCATTCCCTTGGCCAGTTCGTACAAGAGGGTATCGATAATTTTACCTTGCTGGAGAATGACGATGATGCCTCCGGCTAACCCCACAACCAAGGCTGCGCTCAGGATGTCTTTACAACCCTCCAGGAAGAGCTTCACCAGTTCATTCGGCGTTCGGCCGTTGGCGATTCCGCTAGCCAGCCCCAAAGCAAAGAAAAGGGTAGCGATTTCCTGGATATACCATCCGTAGCCCATTACCCCGGCAATCAGATAAAATATCGTGAAAAACAAGAGATTCAGAATATATAGATGCACGCTTTTCCGGAGAGTCGCCAACGAGATAAAGGCAAAAAGTCCTGTCAGGACAGGGATCAACGGCAAGCCGCGGAAAGTCGTATTACCTATTTTCAGCGCAGTAGACGGGTAATAGCAGGAAAAAATAAGCAGGATGCCGAACAGTACCCAAAAACTTACCCAGGCCGCACGAGGCGTATAAGCCGCTGTTTCTTCCGGCTGCGTACTATGCAAATGTCGCCAATAAGCATCTTCGTGATACACCGGCGAGCTTTCCGGATGTTTTTTCACGCGGGCGGCATAGCGTAAAATCCAGGCGAACCCTACCAGATTGATAACGAACCAACAAAAAATACGGTATTCGATACCCGAAAAGAGCGGGATTCCTGCCAGTCCCTGCGCGATCCCGATCGTAAACGGGTTCAGAATGGCGCCCGCAAAGCCCAGTCCCGCAGCTACGAATACCATGCATACGCCCGTAATGGAATCGTATCCCATCGAAATAGCCATCGGAACCAACACCAGGCAGAAAGCGATGGTTTCCTCACTCATCCCGAATACCGCTCCGAAAATACTAAAAAGAAGCATTACAGAAACGAGCAGGAAATTATCGACGCCTATTTTCCGGAGTAGCCGGTTGTTCTCCATCCGCCGGGCGCGCCGGAGGAAGGCGGCCGTACCCCGGTCGAAGGCATGGCTGTCGTTGACAATCCAGAAAGCGCCCCCGATAATCAGGATAAAGACAATGATATCCGCTTTATCTACAAAACCCTCGTAAAATGCGGCCAGTACTTGCCAGGTCTGAGGTACGCTTTGCACCCGCTCGTACGTAACTGTCCGAGTTCCGTCGGGCGATATATTTTCCACATACTGGCCACCGGGCACAAACCAGGTGAGGGCCGCACAGAAAAGAATAATATAAAAAATAATGACGTAGGTGTGGGGGATCTGTCTTTTTTTCATGATTCGCTGATTTCTTCTTCAGTTAAGTCGCCGATTTCGGGTAAGATAGCTCGTGCTTCCCGGTCGCTCAAGGTATCTACCTCTTTTAGCTTGCGTTGAATAACGCGGGTGCGAGTACCCAATACTTCATCAATCTGTCCGTTGGCCGTAAGGATGTTTTTCCGGGCCTTTTCCAACAGACCGCCTATCTTCTCGAACTCTTTTTTGACGGCCCCCAGAATCGTCCACACCTCGCCCGAATGCTTCTGGATGGCCAGCGTACGAAAACCCATCTGCAAGCTGTTCAGGATAGCGGCCAAGGTAGTAGGCCCGGTAACCACCACCTTATAATTTTGCCTCAACTCGTCTAACAAGACCGACCGGCGTACCACTTCAGCGTAAATACCTTCAAACGGCAAGAACATGATGCCGAAATCGGTAGTCGCGGGGGGAGCCAGGTATTTATCCGAAATATCTTTGGCCATTTTTTTGATAGTCGTTTCCAACAGTTTGCCGGCGGCTTCGATCGTTCCCGGATCCGCCGTGTCATAGGCATCCAGCAATTGTTCGTATACATCTTTGGGAAATTTGGCATCGATGGGCAAGTACACATAGTCGCGCATATCATCGCGCCCCGGCAATTTGACAGCGAATTCTACCACGGCGTCAGAGCCGCGGCGAGTATGTACATTGGCTTCGTATTGTTCGGGCGCCAGGATTTGTTCCAACAACATGCTGAGTTGTATTTCACCGATATTCCCCCTTGTTTTCACATTACTCAATACCCTTTTCAAGCCACCTACATCCTGCGCAAGCGTTTGCATTTCTCCCAGTCCCTTCTGCACGCTTTCCAACTGCTCGCCTACCAGACGAAACGATTGGCCGATCCGTTCGTTGAGCGTCTTTTGCAGTTTCTCATCCACGGTAACGCGGATCTCTTCCAACCGTTTTTCGGTGTTTTCTATTAATAAGCGTTGACGCTGGTCGAGCGCAGCGAATTTTTCCCGTTGTACATTGTTGAAAGAAGCGATGCCCCGTTCGAAGGTATCCCGAAATTCATACATCGAGCGAGCCAGTTCTTCCCGGCTATCTTTGGCTACCATGCGACTTTCTTCCCGGTTCAGACGAAAATCCTCCCGGAAGTTTCTCTCTATACGTTCGAACGAGCGTTGCATCTCCAGAAGCAATTTTTCCATTGCCTCTTCCCCGCTGTGAGAAGCTTTCGGACGGAAAACCACCTGAAGTATAATAATCAGTACCAAACACCCTATAATCAACCCTTCCATCATCATGCTGTTTTTTGTTTCTTTTTAAGACAAAGGTAAATATTCCTTAGTGGAAAATAGGTGTTAAGATTGGTTAAAGTACAGAACAAATAGTCGTCCGGCTTGTTTCATACATACAAAGCTGCTTAAATTTGTAAGCGGTTTTGAAAATCAATATTCAACAACTACATGAAATGGCAAAAGTAACATTAAAAGGTAATGAAATCCATACGGGCGGAGAGCTGCCCAAGGTCGGCCAGGAAGCCCCCGATTTTAAAGGTGTAAAAAGCGATTTGTCGGAACTGGCGCTAAGCGACCTGAAAGGAAAGAAAGTTGTGATTAACGTTTTTCCCAGCCTCGACACCGATGTATGTGCCACTTCGGTAAGACGTTTCAACAAAGAAGCGGCTACCCATCCGGATACGGTCGTGCTGGCTGTTTCCAAGGATTTGCCTTTTGCCCAAGCGCGTTTTTGCACGGTGGAAGGAATAGATCGGGTGATTCCCCTTTCCATGTTCCGCTCCCCCGGGTTTGAAGAAGCGTACGGGATGCTTCTGACAGACGGACCGCTGAAAGGCCTCCTGGCTCGCGGTGTAATCGTGGTCGACGAAGCAGGCAAGGTAGTGTATACGGAATTAGTTCCCGAGATCACCATCGAACCGAATTATGATGCGGCATTGGCTGCATTAAAAAAATAAATTGTAAATTATTGTTTTTCATTGGTTAAAGTTAAGGGTTAGTGTAGAAGGCCGCCGGATGTGAATCCCGCGGCCTTCGTTTGTTTGGGCCCGGGGAGAGTGTGTATGTATGCTCACCCTTCCTTTACTAGGGCGGCGGTATCTTTTTCCGCAGAATACACAATGCGATTCACATTACCTCAATACATCGTTATTAGTTAACTTCTCTGTCTATTACAACAAGAACGGGGCCTTATTAAACCGGCCCTTAATTATCGACGTCTACCATGCGGATAAAATTAGGCGACCTTTTCCCTGTATTCTTTACTGTCTTTACAATTAGGCTTCCCGACTGCGTGATTCCCTTTTGATAGTTCGGGAAGAGGAAGATGACAAATTAAGTGCTATTTCTTTTTGTGTTTTTTGTGAATGCCCCTTTCAAATAATAAGGTTCAGTCTGTTCATTTGTG
>DBFJSK010000035.1:0-5829 GCA_048403675.1 Tannerellaceae bacterium
GATAAAGTGGACGATCGCGAGAAAAAAGCCTTTCTGATCCGCCAACTTCAATTACTGGGGAAAGAAGAAGCGGTGGAACCTCTGGCCGTCTATCTGAACGATGAAACGTTGAGCGGCCCTGCGGCCCGGGCCTTAGCGGCTATCGGCTCGGAAAAAGCCGGACAAACTTTATTAGCGGCCTTGGTACATCGTACCGGTACGCCGCAGACACAGAAAGACATCATCCGTGCCTTGGCCGACGTGCCGGTGGCGGGTGCCGAGAAAGTCTTGCAAGCCTATTTGTCGTCCAACGACGAGGCCTTGCAAAAAGAGGTGCTCTACGCTTTAAGCCGTACCGGTACGGAGGCCTCCCTGCCCGCTTTAGGCGAAGCAGCCGAAAAAGCAGGTTTTACACTGGAAAAGACCGGCGCTAACGAAGCCTATATCGCTTTAATTAAACGTGTCGCCGGACAGGGGAATCCGGAAGCCGCAGGGAAAGCCGCTGCCGGTTTATTGAAAAAGGCAACCAAAGCGGGTCGTACTCAAACCCGGGAAGCCGCTTTGCAAATCCTGCTGAACGTTAAGCCGGAAAGTGCGCCGAAACAAGTGTTGGCCGCCTTGAAAGATCCTTCGCGGTCTTACCGGAATGCAGCGCTTACTTTCGCTTCCGATTGGGCTGACGAATCTTTTTACATCGATGTCTTTAAATCGATGCTTAAATCCGATCCCGAAACGAAAGTCGACATCTTAAATTGGATCGGCCGGGAAAGCAAACGCCCCGGACGCCAGAAAATGCTCCGGAATCTGGAAATCCGCTTCGATTTGCCGGCTCGTCAGGTATTGGTGGATTGTTTGAAATCAGGAGATGCCGAAGTACGGCAAGCTGCGGTGTGGACGTTGGTAAAGCTGGGTGACAAAAGCATCATACCCATCCTGGCTGATCTGCTGAAAAGTACGGATAAACAAACCGTCTTGCTTGCCGAAGATGCCCTGGCCGCTTTCAACGGCGATATTGATGCCGCTGTGGCGCAAGTCATTCCTACGGCTGCCACCGACGAGGGCAAAATAGCGGGATTGGAATTGTTGGCCTTGCGCAAAGCCGATGCCAATGTCAATACCGTATTGGAACAAATCAAGGCAGGCACCCCTGCCGTACGCGAGGCCGCTTATACGGCTTTGAAAGATGTGGTTTCAGCCAAAGACCAGATCCTCTTGTTCGGTATGTTGGAAACTGCTCCGGCTGAAGGGATAGCCTCACTTCAGGAAGCCGTTATCGCTTCCCTTTCTTCCTTGCCCGTACCCGAACAGATAGCTCTTCTGAACCGCCGGATGATACAGGCCGGACAAGCCAAACAACCGCTTTACTACCAAGTATTGGCTTCTACCGGCGATCCGAACGCCTGGAGCACGATCACTGAGGCCTTCCACCAACGAACAGGTGAAGCCAAAGAAGCCGCTTTCAAGGCATTGCTAAGTTGGAAAGGAACGGAAGCTGCCGACGAATTAGCCGCCATTTGTGCCGACCCTTCCCAATCTGTCTTTGCCGAACGCGCATTGACCGCTTATATCGAACGCGTATCCGACCGTTCGTTTACTCCGGAAAACCGGGTGCTTCGTTTGCGTAAGGCCATGGATATGGCTTCTACTGACGAGCAGCGGCAAACAATTCTTCATAAAATCGAGCAAACCGGTACTTTCCAGGGGTTACTCTATGCCGGTACTTTCCTCGACGACCAGCCGGTACGACAGGCCGCAGCCAATGCCGTCATGCATATCGCCGTGGCCCATCCCGAATATGCCGGGCAGAACGTACGCACTTTGTTGGAGAAAGTAATGCAAATACTCGATAACCCGGATGCCCACTACCAAAAAGAGGCCATTCAAAAGTATTTGGATGAAACCCCGGCTACGGAAGGATACGTCTCGCTTTTTAACGGAAAAGACCTTACCGGATGGAAAGGACTGGTTGAAAACCCCATTGTCCGGGCACGCATGACCTCGGTTCAACTGGCTAAAGCGCAGGAAAAAGCCGATTTGCAAATGCGGAAAGACTGGAAAGTGGAAAACGGCGTATTGGTGTTCGACGGTTCTGGCTACGACAATCTTTGCACGGAAAAACAATACGGCGATTTCGAAATGTATATCGACTGGATGCTCGACCCCGCCGGCCCCGAAGCCGACGCCGGCATTTACCTGCGCGGAACGCCCCAGGTGCAAATATGGGATACTTCGCGGGTGAATGTGGGCGCCCAAGTGGGATCGGGTGGCTTATATAATAACCAGACCAACCCAAGCACCCCCGCCAAAGTAGCCGACAATCGGTTGGGCGAATGGAACAGCTTTTACATTAAAATGGTCGGCGATCGGGTAACCGTCGTTTTGAACGGAGAAACCCTCGTCGACGAAGTGATGCTGGAAAATTACTGGGATCGCACCCAACCTATTTTCTCCCGGGAGCAAATCGAGTTGCAGGCCCATGGCAGTAAAGTCTATTACCGTGATATTTATGTAAAAGAACTTCCCCGCACGGAACCTTTCCAGCTTTCGGCCGAGGAAGAAAAAGCAGGATTCGAAGTCTTATTCGACGGCACGAATATGCACCAATGGACGGGCAATACGACGGATTATACCCTTGAAAACGGATGTATTTCCCTGAATCCGAGTAAAAGTTTCGGCGGCAACCTGTATACGAAAAAAGAATACGGCAATTTTATTTACCGTTTCGATTTTCAATTGACACCCGCCGCGAACAACGGCGTAGGCATCCGCACCCCTATGGAAGGCGACGCCGCTTACGAAGGCATGGAAATCCAAATTCTGGATTGCGAGCATCCGGTCTACCGGGATATTACTCCCTTGCAACATCATGGCTCCGTTTACGGCATTATTCCCGCCCAGGCACATGCCTGCAAACCGGCCGGAGAATGGAATACCGAAGAGATCAGAGCCGAAGGCGACCATATCCGGGTAACGGTGAATGGCGTGGTAGTGCTCGACGGAAATATCCGGGAAGCCGTAAAAAACGGCACGCCTGACGGCAAGGAGCATCCGGGACTGTTTAATAAAGCGGGTCATATCGGTTTTCTGGGCCACGGCTCCCCGGTTAAATTCCGGAATATCCGGATTAAAGAATTGAAGTAAACATAAAGTTAATTAAATAAAGGTAGCCGAAGGAAGGCCATTCCCTTCTTTCGGCTATATCTGTTTTAGGGAATAAAGTCCCTCTTAGAAAATGAAGAATATGGAAGTACCTATATCTACCGAAGAATACCAGCTCATGCTGGAAAATGTGCAAGCCGGTTGGTGGAAAGCCGATTTTTCGGGTAATTATTACTTATGCTCCGATTACATCATCAAATTATTAGGGCTTACCGACGTCCGATTGACGTTCCTGGCCTTTCGCGACCTGATACGCGAAGACTATGCCAGCCATGTCACCGCCGAATTTCTTTCGATACGTGGCCAGGATATCTACGAGCAGGTATTTCCGATCCGGACTTGCTTCGGCGAACAATGGGTACGTTCCAAATTATGCCGCAAAGAAATCGATCCGGCCGGCCATATTATAGCCTCGGGTCTACTCCAGCTTTTGCCCGACTGGACCTTCGAAAAAAAACGTGCTTCCGGCTCGCGACCAATCAACGATATTCTCCACCATTTAGGTAGTTTATCGCGTTCGCTGGGCTCTTTTATACAAACCGACAATCTGTCCGTTTCCATTCAAAAAGCCCTGATCGAAACCTTTCACTCGTTCGGGCCGGTAGCCGGCCGCGCCTACATCCTAAATTTAGATTGGGTACGTCAAGTCATTAATTGCACCTATGAACATTGCAGTAAAGGAGTAAAATCGTTGAAAAACGATGTAAAAAACTTGCCTCTGTCCTCCCTCCCCTGGTTTATGGACAAAATCGGGCACAACCAACCCATTCTTATCAGCACCCTCGACGATCTCCCTCCCGAGGCCCGCCAGGAACATGCCTTCCTGATAAATGAGGAAGTAAAGTCGGTCATCCTGATTCCGATGGTGATTAAAGACCATATCTCCGGATGCATGGGTATCGACATCGTAGAACACCCGCGTTATTGGAGCCATGAAGATTACCAATGGCTTTCGTCGGTCACGAACCTCATCAGCATCGTAACCGAGATGACAAAGGCCCGGGAAGACCTCAACCGGAAAGGAAAAATACTTAAAAATATTTATGCCAACATCCCCGTAGGAATCGAACTATACGATAAAGACGGCTACTTAGTCGATCTCAACTATAAAGACATGGAGATTTTCGGCATCCGCTCCAAACACGATGTAATCGGGGTCAATATCTTCGAAAATCCCAATGTGCCGGCCGATATAATTACCCAAATGAAGAAACGCAAGCCGGTTACCTTCCGCTTGAATTACACCTTCGACCAACTCGGAAACTATTACCCGTCGAAAAAGAAAGGACATTTGGAAATCACCACCAAAGTAAGCATGCTTTACAATGCTAAAAAGGAATTGTTGAGCTATGTGCTGATCAATATCGATAATACCGAAAAAATAATCGCTTACAACCGTATCGAAGAATTCGAAACCATTTTTACCCTGGTCAGCACGTATGCCAAAGTAGGCTATGCCAAATACGACCTTCTCTCGCGCGAAGGCTTTGCCATCGATCAATGGTATGAAAATCTCGGAGAAAACCCTGGCACGCCATTGAAAAACGTGCTCTGTATCTATTCCCATGTACACCCCGACGATCGGGCCGTGATGTTGGACTTTTTCGAAAAAGCCAAGCAAGGGAAAGCCAAACATATCAGCCGGGAATTGCGGATTGAAACCAGAGGCGGATGGAAATGGATCCGCGCTTACGTGATGTGCAACACGCCCAACCCCGTTGACGGCCGGTTGGAAACCTACTGCATCAACTATGACATTACCGAATTAAAAGAAAACCAGCTCCAGCGCGAAAAAGCTGTAGAACTCGATCGCCTTAAATCGGCTTTTCTGGCTAATATGAGCCATGAAATACGTACTCCTTTAAATGCGATTGTCGGTTTTTCCTCTTTACTGGCCGAAACAGACGAGCCGGAAGAAAAAGAACAATTTATTGAAATCATCCAAAAGAATAACGATTTGTTATTGCAACTGATTACCGATATTCTGGATCTGGCTAAAATCGAATCGAACACGATCGAATTCAAATTTGCGGAAGTCGATATCGACGAAATGTACCGGGAAATCGCCGTCTCTTTCCGCATAAAGATGCCGGACGGCGTTCGTTTAATCTATGAACACAAGTCCGAACCTTGCCTGATCTGGTCCGACAGCATCCGGCTGACGCAAGTAATATCCAACTTCCTGAACAATGCCATAAAATATACCACCCGCGGAAGCATCACCTTGGCTTACGAATCGATTCCGGGCGCTATCCGGTTCTCGGTAACGGATACCGGCGATGGCATACCGCCGGAAGTACGCGAACATATTTTCGACCGGTTTTATAAAGGAAATCAATTCAAGCAAGGCACCGGGCTGGGGCTATCGATTTGCGAAACGATTGTGAAAAGGCTCGGCGGAGAAATCGGCGTGCAATCCGAAGTAGGACAGGGCAGTACCTTCTGGTTTACCTTACCCGTTTAGAAGAAGTGCCGGGAAAAGATAGCAGAACAGCCAAAAGAAAAAACAGAAAAAATGAGCACTGCCGGATAGGCAACGCAGGCTGATAACCGACAAATAAATGACCGCACAAAAGCGGGTCGGGTATTCGCCTTCCGAGTTTCGTGGCGAAAGAAAAACCGAAATAGGTGCTCAAGGAAAGCATGAATTTCGGGCCGGGGAAGAAAAAGAAAAGAAAGCCGGATGTTTTT
>DBFJSK010000036.1:0-5023 GCA_048403675.1 Tannerellaceae bacterium
GGCCGGGCGTTTTCTGCAATACATTCTTTGGCAAGACGAATTGCTCGCCACCCGTCCGGAATTCAAGGTGGGAAGCTGGATCGAGAAAGCCCGCAACTGTGGAACGACCCCGCAGGAAAAAGACTTATACGAATGGAACGCCCGGGTGCAAATCACCACCTGGGGCAACCGCCAGGCAGCCGATGAGGGCGGTTTGCGCGATTACGCCCACAAAGAATGGAGCGGTCTGCTGAAAGATTTCTACTACCTGCGTTGGAAAACCTATTTCGCCTATCTGCAAAGTACCCTTCAGGGAAAAAATCCACCCGCTATCGACTTTTACGCCCTGGAGGAATCCTGGACAAAAGCCACCGGCCCCTATCCCGCTTCCCCCGAAGGAGAACCCATCGCCACCGCAAAAAAAGTCTTTGCCGCCATCTTTCCCTAAAAGAAACTCCTTCCGCAAGGTAAAGCAAAAATGAACTAAAGTTGTATATACAGACCAGAGTGTGTATATACAACATTAGTTAATATAAAATGTGGGTATAGAATATGAGTATAGAATAGTCTACATATACAACCTATCCTTTTTCCCATCTACCCTTGAAAATCAGCCTTCCTCCCTAACCTCCCCCCACCTGAAAGATTTGCCCCCAACTTACAAACTTTTATAAACTCTTGTAATATAAACTTCTGCAATATAAACTTTTGCAACCAAGCCATTTAAAAAAATGTCGGTATCGGCCATCCCCACAAAAAGCGGAGCTTTTTATAAAGGTCATAAGCTCCAGGGCGTAAAGCGTAGGAGGAATTTGGAGCGCCCGGAGCGGCCCCTGTCCCGGGCGTAGCGAGTTTGGGCCGTGACAGCTCCAAATTTCTCCGGAGTAGCCCTGGGGGTTCAGGCCTTGATTTTTTGTTACTTTTGCATCAAGGCAAAAGTAAGAGATAATCAGGCGACGTAGTCGCCCCCCCCATAAAAATAATTTTAGCAAAAATACCCCTTGCTTTTTACCCTCCCCCTCTAAAAAGCAAAGTCCTCTTGCCGTCCGATAAAGACGGCAAGAGGACAATTTTGTTATACTTCAGCCATACCTTTTATTGGTACCTTACTGCCGTCCCGGCAGCCGTTACCATCAACATACTTCCGTTGCTACCCACTGTTTCATAATCGAGATCGATAGCAATCACGGCGTTCGCCCCCATCCGGGCAGCCTCGTGGCTCATTTCCTGCAAAGCTGTCTCTTTCGCCTGGCGTAACACACCTTCATACGAATTAGCCCTTCCGCCGACAATATCCCGGATACTCGCGAAGAAATCTTTAAACACATTCGCCCCGATAATCGTCTCTCCACTTACGATCCCGAAATACTGCGTAATCTCCTTTCCTTCGATCGTAGGTGTAGTGGTTAGCAACATAGATTTGTATTTTGTAAAATTTATGCACGGCAAACATACGAAAATAAAATGAATAAAACACATAATCCCATCTTCTACTGAAGTTTTTCCCTGAAAAAACGCCTCGCGGCAAAGAAAAAAGCATTCACTTCCCTTTTTTCAACCGCGAGGCGTTCCCTATCAGCGCTTTCCGGATAACCGCAACTCCCCTTTCCGGGGGCGTGCCGGCTACCCCTTCATAATTTTCTTAAGCATGCGTCGAGCTCATTACAAACTCCAACGTACCGCCCTTCACAATATCCGCATGATCGATAAACAACGATTCCAACCGCTTCCCATTCAACTTCACTTCCTTGATATACTTATTCGCCGCACTGTTATCCTTCACGATAATTTCGAACACGCCCCCCTGCACTTTCAGCCGGGCCCCATCCACTATCGGACGCCCCAACGTATACACCGGAATACCCGGCGCCACCTGATACAAACCCAGCGCACTCAACACATACCAAGCCGACATCTGCCCACAATCCTCGTTGCCGATAATCCCGTCAGGCTGATTGGTATAAAAATTACGCATAATCTGATCCAGCCGTTCCTGCCCCTTCCAAGGCGCATCCGTCCAATTATACAAATAAGCCATATGGTGGCTCGGTTCGTTACCATGCGCATACTGTCCGATCAACCCCGTAATATCCCCCGAAGCCTCGGCCCCGTCTACCTGCGAGGAGGTCGTGAACAAGGTATCCAGCCGCGTTTCCAATTCTTTTTTGCCACCGATCGCCGTAATAAAATTATCCATATCATGCGGCGCAAAGAAACTCCACTGAAACGCATTCCCCTCCGTATAATCACTCTTCATATGCGAAGAATACCGCGGATTAAACGGCGTACGGAACGAACCGTCGGCCATCACCCCGCGCATCATCTTCGTCTGCGGATCGAGATAACGCAAGTAATATTTCCCCTTTTCCGCATACGCTTTGGCCAATTCTTCATTCCCCGCCTTAGCCGCCAATTGCGAGATACACCAGTCGTAATAAGCCATTTCCAGGCCCCACGATACCGATTCCGGTACCGAATCGGCCGGCACGAACCCATACTTCTCCTTAAAATAAGGATGAAGGGTAATCAAATCCAGTTCCCGCGTGCCTTTGAACTTTTCCGCCAGATCTTCCCGGTAAACCGACGAACGCGCTCCGGCTTCCGCCCACAATTTCATATCCTCGCCTTCCGTCAGATTCTTGGCAGCCAGATCGGCCAGGACCGATACGGCCGGATACCCGACCATGCACCCCGTATAGCTCGATGCCAACGGCCATTTGGGCAGGATGCCGCCCTCGGTATAACCTTGCACCAACACTTTTCCCCAATTCGCAGCCAGCTTAGGATTGATAATCGTCATCAGCGGATGAAGCGCCCGGAACGTATCCCAAAGCGAGAAGACCGAATAATTTACATAGCCGGGCGCCGCCTGATGCACCTGTTTGTCCATACCCAGATACCGTCCGTCCACATCCTGATACGCATACGGCGCGATCATCGTATGATATAAAGCCGTGTAGAAATTAACCCGGACAGCCGGATCGTCCGTTTTGATCTGAATCCGGTTCAACTCCCGGTTCCAGATTTCGGAAGAAGCGGCGCGCGTAGCCTCGAAATCCCATCCCGGCAATTCGGCAGTCAGATTCTTTTCGGCCCCTTCGGGATCGACAACCGACAAGGCCACTTTTACATATAAGGGAGCCGCGCTTTCCGGAAATTTATAATGGAACTTTAAATCTTTGTCGGTCTGAATACGCAAGAAAAGCGAATCCTGGCGCAACTTCCCGTCGATATATTGGTAAACCGTTTCAATCGGTTCGGAAAAAGTGATCCGGTAAGAAACCGAATGGTAATGCGCCCACCCTTGGGTTTTTACTGTTCCTTCCATGGTCGAATCGTTCACGAACAAGTATTCGTTGCCGATCAGTTTATGCCCCCAATTCGGTTGAAGAATATGGCCCAGGTCGAGCATCACACGCCGTTCGGCGGGGTTTTTGTACGTATACCGGTGAAAACCTACCCGGTCGGTCGTGGTAAGCGCTACGTCGATGTCGAAATTGTCCAGGTGCACGCCGTAAAATCCGGGGGTAGCCTTTTCCGTTTCTTTGCGGAACGTGGCCACCGGTTTGATCGAATCTTCACCCGAGAAAGGCAGCAAAGCCACATCGCCCAAATCGCCGATACCCGTGCCGGAAAGATGAGTATGGCTGAACCCGTAAATATGGTCGTCGTCGTAATGATATCCGCTGCTGGCGTCCCAGCCCAGCATATGCGTATCCGGGCTTAGCTGCACCAAGGCATACGGACGGGTAGCGCCCGGAAACGTATGGCCGTGGAAGCCGGTTCCGATAAACGGATCGACATACTGTACTTCGTCGGCCAGGACATCCGTCTGGGGAGCTTGTTTACATCCGGCCAGCAGGCAAAGTGCGGCAGCTTGCAAAAATAAGATTGTTTTTTTCACTGTTTATTTTGATTTAGTTTATAATGAGCCATCCAAGGCAGGCTTTCCTGCTGTTTGTATCTGTTTTCTATACCTTTGCTACAAATATACGGAAATCCTTTCGATTGCAAAAAAAGTGAGGCGAAACTGCAACCTTGCCCCCCCTCTTTGCGTCTATTAAATAGAGATGAAAACAAACGAATTCAAAACACAGATATTGCCGTTGAAGGATAACCTTTTCCGCGCCGCTTTCCGAATCACCGGGAATGCGGGCCAGGCCAGGGAGGTGGTGGAAGAAGTCATGTTGTGGATTTGGGACGAACAGTTCAATCTGATGGTCGTCGACGACATTCCCGCCTATTGCCTGAGGATGGCCCGTAAGCTGGCCTTGCAGAAAAAACCTTCCGGAAAATTGCCCGGCTCCGAAGCTTTTTGTTTCAGTTAAAAATGTGAAGGGAGGGGCGTAGCTTATGGATAAGGAACGGATCAACCGGCTACTCGACAAATATTGGGCCTGCGCTACGTCGGTGGAGGAGGAACGCGAATTGCGGTGTTTCTTTTCTTCCGGCTGCCCGGTTCCCCCCGAACTGAGGCCCTTCGAAGCTTGGTTCCGGTCGGAGGCGGCCGAAACGCTCTCTCCGCTCGGGGCCGATTTCGATCGCCAGGTGCTCGCAACGATTCGCCGTCGGCAAAAATCCCGTTACCGGATGTACAAGCGCATCGGCGTGGCGGTGGTGCTGTTGGCGATGTTCTCGGCGATTGCCTGGCTTGCTTTGTGTGTGTTCGGCGTTTTCAGTTTTTTCGGTGTCGGGGAAGGGGGAACGATCGCATCGATCCGTTAAAAAATCGGTAATCCGGAGGGGTATCAAGCGGGAATCGCCCCGGTTTTCTACTACAATACTTCTACAATCCTTTTATTCTCCCTCCGGAATTTGCCGCTAATCGGGTTTGGGTTATCTTTGACGGTCGAAAAAGTAAAGGTAGGCTGCGCGGCCCCCGGAAGAAGCAAATTTAGTTGCCCCGGTGTTTTCGTTTAGATTACCTTTGCCCTGAAATTTTACTTCGAAAAAACAAAGAACAATGTTTACAGTAATCGGAATAATGTTTGGCGGCATAGCCCTCGGGTACTTGCTGCGCCGGGTAGAATTACTGCAAAAAATC
>DBFJSK010000037.1:0-3396 GCA_048403675.1 Tannerellaceae bacterium
CTCAATAGGTGTCCAGTAATTGGACACTGCCGTCTAATTATTGGACACTCTTTGTTACTATAGTCAAATTCCGGGTTGCCGAAGGCCGGCTGAGTTTGGAAGTTACCTGTACGGATGGCCCTCAATAGGAAGCAGATAGAGAGCTGTCAAACAGCTAAGGATGTCTATTCAGAGGTTGATGCCCCCACAGTCAAATGTTAGCCATTATTCCACCGTTACATTATTCGCCGGATGCGGATAGGCCACTTGGTAACTTTGCCAGAATAGGGTAGCGAAAAAAGCCGTTAAGCAGAAGAAACCTCCGGCCATAAAAATAAGCGGGCTAAGGGTAAGGCGGTAAGTATAATCGCCCCGTCATGGATGCATGATGTACCAGCTAATCGGGTCGGTGATAACAAAAGCGATCACGACATGCAAGAAGAGGGGGAAATACAAAGTATTCGTAAATGCTGACGATTTCGTAGATTTGCAGGAAATATGTTGAAATTAGGTAAAACAAATCTTTTGTCATGAAACAAAACAATTTCTTAAATACCTTCACCAAAGAAGAATTAATCGAGCTTATCGGGGCCTATTCCAAAAACTGGCTGGCTATGGACGGGGTATGGTTTCAATCGATAGAACGAAAAGAGGGGATGGAGGAAGCCATGTACCACGACGGGGAAGCCTGGAAAGCGTATACCGTAACCGAAGCCAGAAGAATCAAACAATTCCTTCGGCTCCCTGAAGGGGCCGGTTTGGAAGGGCTGGCCAAAGCTTTGCAATTACGCTTCTATGCCAACATCAACGAAGATGAAATCCGCTGGGAACCGGACGGCCGGGCGTTGATCTATCGAACATTGGAATGCTACGTACAGACCGCCCGCAAACAAAAGCAAATGGCATACCACCCTTGCAAATCCGTCGGGATTGTGGAATACAGCGGGTTCGCCCGAACCATCGATGAACGGATTGTGTGCGAATGCCTCAGTTGTTATCCGGAGATAGCCGATCCCGGCTGTTGTTGCGCCTGGCGGTTTACGTTGAAGGAATAACCCGGAAGAAAACCAACCGATTTACTTGTCACTGCACGCGGTTTGCACTATCTTTGCCCCACTCGAAAAATTAAAAAATTACGTGAAATGGAAACAGTTGTGAGCGGTATTCGGCCGACGGGAAACCTGCATTTGGGAAATTACTTCGGTGCGGTAAAAAGTTTTCTGCAAATGCAGAATGAATATAATTGCTATTTCTTCATAGCCGATTGGCATTCCTTGACGACCCATCCCCATCCTGAAAATCTGCGCAAGAGCGTACGTACCATCCTGGCGGAATACCTGGCTTGCGGCATCGATCCTGAAAAGGCGACTATTTATGCCCAGAGCGACGTGCGGGAAGTGGCCGAACTCTATCTCTATCTCAATATGAATGCCGGCATCGGCGAATTGATGCGCACCGCTTCTTTCAAAGACAAAGCGCGCAAACAACTGCACGTCAATCAGGAAGAGAGCGATAACGCTGTGGAAAAGGAAATCTTCAACGAAAACAACAAGCATAGCGTAAGCGCCGGTCTGCTTACCTATCCCACCCTGATGGCCGCCGACATCATTATTCATAAGGCCGTAAAAGTACCCGTTGGAAAAGACCAGGAACAAAATATGGAGATGGCCCGCCGCTTCGCCCGCCGCTTCAATTCGACGTATGGCGTTGAGTTCTTCCCCGAACCCGCTTCTTTCCACCTGACCGAAAAAGCCGTGAAAGTACCGGGCCTCGACGGATCGGGCAAGATGGGCAAAAGCGAAGGAAACGCCATTTATCTGGTCGATGACGAAAAAACAATCCGGAAAAAAGTGATGAAAGCCGTCACGGATGCCGGCCCCACCGAGCCGAATAGCGTGAAACCGGAACCGATAGCCAACCTCTTTACGATGATGGAGATCGTTTCGAGCGCGGATACCTATGCTTTCTTTAATGAAAAATATAATAACTGTGAAATCCGTTACGGCGATATGAAAAAGCAGTTGGCGGAAGACATTCAAATTTTCTGTGCGCCGATCCGCGAACGGATTCTCGACATTATGGCCGATGAAGCCTATATGGATAAGGTAACCC
This sequence comes from Tannerellaceae bacterium, assembly GCA_048403675.1. GTDB lineage: Bacteria > Bacteroidota > Bacteroidia > Bacteroidales > Tannerellaceae > Parabacteroides. Next base: position 2,092 of record DBFJSK010000037.1, read on the forward strand.
GCATAGGAGCCGAAAAGGCCAGCGAAAGCGCCGCCCGCACGTTGCGCGAGGTACGCGCTATTATCGGATTCAAAGGATAACCTTGCGCTTCTGTCTTGTTTGAAGCAGGTTTTTCCTGCTCTCGGTGCGACCGATCTCTTTTCAACCGGTCGGATCGATTTTTCCCATCGAAGCGTTCTTTCAACCCTTTTCCCCCTTCTTGTTAGCACGCTGAACAAAAAGAAGGCGGAAAAGGGTTTTTTAGTGCGTCCCCCCGTAGTTCTCTCCCCCTTACCCCCTTGGAAAAAGCCCGGTTGAAGCCCCTGTTTTTGTTCCCTACGATTTGATAACGAATAATAAAGAACCTGAAAAGCCGTGAGCAATTCGGAAAAGTCCTTTACTTTGCGGTAAGTAGCGAACAGATAACAAACGTATGGCAGCTTTTACCCCCGAAGAGTTTGAACAGAATTTCAAGAGTTTATATAAACCCTTGTGTCTGTTTGCGCTCCGGTTTACCGGATGTGTCGCCGACGCAGAAGACGTGGTACAGCAAGCTTTTGTAGACGTATGGGATAAAAGCCGCGAAGGCGCGTTGATCGATAACCTGAAAGCCTACTTATTCCGGGCCGTGCGCAACCGTTCGCTGTCGTTGGTAACGGCTGCCGGAAATGTGGAGCTGGCCGACAGTTTTCCCGACCAAGAAGACACCTCGGAAGAAGAACGCATCCATGCAGCCGAACGCGACGCTCGTTTATGGGAAGCCATCGACCATCTTCCGCCGGAACGCAAAAAAATATTTCTGCTGGCCAAACGCGACGGTTTGAAATACCAGGAAATCGCCGAAGAACTTCATTTGTCGATTAAAACCGTGGAAAATCAGATGGGTAAAGCCCTGAAAGCTTTACGCGAAACAGCGGTGAAAATCTATTTGTTCTTTTTCGGCTGACGATAAAACTTTCTTTCCCGCCACCGCCGCCCCTAAAACATTTCCCGTCGGCGGATAGGGGTTTTTCTCTTTCTTTTGTCTTACCAGTAAAAAGAATAATTTTTACGGATTAAAGCAAATAAAGATGAAAAGATTAATTTTGTCGGTCGTCTGTTTACTGGTCAGCCTGACAATGCAAGCGCAGTGGAAGTTTACACCCGAAGCCGGAGTCAACGTAACGAAAGAAAACGGCCCGGGAACCGCCCGTATGGGATTCAAGGCCGGCATGGGCGTAACCTACGAACTGAAATCCTCTTTCGGGATTAAGTCGGGGCTTTATTTTGTACAACGGAATACGGGCTGGAAGAATGCCTTTATGGAAGGAACTGGCGTATCGGATG
>DBFJSK010000038.1:0-3270 GCA_048403675.1 Tannerellaceae bacterium
AATACCCAAAAACAAATTCAACTGATGCACGATTTCGGCGCCAAAGGGTTGGCCTGTACCCCTTCCTACGCCCTTTATCTGGCCGAAACCATCCATTCGTCGGGCATTCCGCTGGAAGAATTCCAACTGCGGGTAGGCGCTTTCGGAGCCGAACCCTGGACGGAAAATATGCGGAAAGAATTGGAAGAAAAATTACATATCAAAGCCTATGACATTTACGGTTTGACCGAAATCTGCGGCCCCGGCGTGGGCGGCGAATGCGAATGCCAGCACGGGACGCATCTGTGGGAAGACCATTTCTTTCCGGAAATTGTCGATCCCAAAACGCTTCAGCCCCTTGAAGAGGGTCAGGTGGGCGAATTGGTATTTACCACGCTTACCAAAGAGGGCATGCCGATGATTCGCTATCGTACCCGCGACTTGACATCGCTTACCTATGAAAAATGCGCTTGCGGGCGAACCGCCGTCCGGATGGGACGTATTTTGGGCCGTAGCGACGATATGTTGATAATTCGGGGGGTAAATGTTTTCCCGTCTCAGGTAGAATCCGTAATTTTGGAAATGCCCGAATTCGAGGCGCATTACCTGATCGTGGTGGATCGTGTGAACAATACGGATACCTTCCAGGTACAAGTGGAACTCCGTCCGGAATATTATTCGGATGAAATGAACAAAGTGCTGGCTCTGAAAAAGAAAATTGCCGGACGGATGCAGAGCGTGATCGGGCTCCAGCCGGACATCAAGATTGTGGAACCGCGTAGCATCGAACGCAGTATGGGCAAAGCCAAACATGTCGTCGATCACCGCAAATTAGTTTAATCTCTAAAAACAAAAGGGTATGTTAATCAAACAATTGTCTATTTTTCTCGAAAACAAAAAGGGACGTTTTACGGAAGTAGCCAAAATATTGGGCGAAGCGGGCGTGAACATGTCGGCTTTCACGGTGGCCGAAAATTCCGATTTCGGCATCCTGCGCCTGATCGTGTCGGATACCGATAAAGCGATCCGCGTACTTCGGGAAAAACTGTATGCCGTAAGTGTGGCCGACGTGGTTTGCCTGCACTGTCCCAACCAGCCGGGCGCCCTGGCCAAGGCGATGGATATTATTACCTCGGCCGGTATTTTTGTAGAATATATGTACGCATTTTCGCAAGGCGACGCGGCCAACGTGATTATCCGCCCCGATAATATCGAGAAATGCGCCGAGGTGCTGAAGCAGAACAAGCTGGAGCTGATTGCCGCCAGCGATTTGTATAAGTTATAAATATTAACGTTTCGCGTTTCGTTTATTTGCCGGGAAGCACTAACTTTGCGCGCTAAAAGTATGTAAATGAAAAAGGTTGTATTTTTATTGCTGATGATGACAGTCTTGTTAGCCTCGTGCGGCGAGTATAATAAGATATTGAAAAGTACAGACTATGAATTGAAATATTCCTATGCCAAGAAATATTTCAACGCCAAGCAATATGCCAAGTCTGCTACGATACTGGATGAACTGGTTACAATCTTTAAGGGGACGGCTTACGCCGAAGAATCGTTGTATCTGCTGGCCCAGAGCTATTACGGCCAGAAGGATTATCAAACGGCTTCGCAGTATTTCGAAACCTACTATACCACTTATCCCAAAGGAGAGTATACCGAACTGGCCCGTTTCTATTCCGGTTACGGGCTGTATCTGGATTCGCCCGACCCGCGCCTGGATCAGGCCCAGACATATAAGGCGATAGAACAATTGCAGCTTTATCTGGAATATTATCCGCAAAGCGAGCGGGCCAAAGAGGCCCAGAACATTTTGTTCGAATTGCAGGAAAAACTGGCCTATAAGGAATTGCTGGCTACCCGGTTGTATTATAATTTGGGTACCTATTTGGGCAATAACTACCTCTCGTCGGTCATTACGGCGCAGAATGCCCTCAAGAATTATCCTTATTCCAAATACCGGGAAGAATTTATGTACCTGACGATCCGTTCGAAATACGAACTCTCGCTGGTCAGCGTGGAAGAAAAGCTGCAAGGCCGTTACCGCGACGTGGTCGACGAGTATTATAATTACATGAACGAATATCCGGAAGGCAAGTACGTAAAACAGGTGAAGAAGTTTTACGATTACGCCAGCAAACGAATTAATAACGCGTATTAATAAATCAATCAAACGAAGTATGGATTACAGAAAATCAAATGCTCCTTCGAATACGGTAACCCGCGACATGATGAAATTGTCGTCCGATACCGGCAACGTGTACGAAACCGTCATGATTATTGGCAAGCGGGCTAACCAGATCAGTGTGGAAATGAAGCAAGACCTGGAAAAGAAACTTCAGGAATTCGCTTCTTACAATGATAACCTGGAGGAGGTTTTTGAAAACCGTGAACAAATCGAAATCTCCCGTTATTACGAAAAGCTTCCCAAGCCGACATTGATTGCCGCCGAGGAATATAAAGAAGGCAAGGTTTATTTCAAAAACCCGGCTAAAGAAAAGAACAATTTTTAATTTACAAGGCAAGTTGACGATAGGAGACAATGAACGGTTTTCCGGAAAACCCGGCGATCGGTTGTCTCCCTTTGTCAAAAGGTCTATAGTCTGTTGTCAACCGAAATGTTACAAAGAATACAAACTGTTTACTTGTTAATTATCGTGGTGTTGACTGTAGCCACGCTATTCCTTCCCCTGGCTGTGCTGGAGGCCGGCGGAGTGCTTTATACTTTCGATGCCGCCGGGGTGAGCACCGTCGGGGCGCAACCCGAATTGATCTATCCCACCTGGGGATTGTTCGCTTTGACGGCTGTTATCGTCTTGGTCGCCCTTCTTACGATTTTCTTATTCAAAAAACGGATTCTGCAAATCCGCCTTTGCGTCTTCAATGCCTTATTAATGATAGGGTTTTACGGCCTTTTCGGCTTCTTCCTCTGGACGCTGAAAGGTGAGTTGGCTGCAGGCATAAGCGTGAAGATCGCTTCTTGTTTCCTGCTCATCAACCTGATACTGGATTACCTGGCCATCCGCAATATCGGCGCCGACGAAGCCTTGGTGCGTTCGCTCGACCGTTTGCGATAAGCACGTATTCCGAAGGGAGGACGGCCCACGGCCTGCGAATAGAGGGAGCGGCAGGCATCCGGCCCTGTTGCGGTTAGTTGTTTTTGAGAGATCATAGGATAAAAGGTTTTTTTCTTTTGACATGATAGAAAAAACGAGCATCCGTATCCTACAGGATGGCCGGCCGGCATAAGGCAAACATCCTGTGGCGAAATATAAAGATATGAAACGAGGG
>DBFJSK010000039.1:0-4410 GCA_048403675.1 Tannerellaceae bacterium
CATTATAATCGTAGCTATAGCCTGTATGCACTCCGATTCGTACCGGGCGCGGAATCGAGTTGCTCGTTCCTTCTCCACGCCAATAGCCGTTAGCTACTTCTTTGCTGACATTAAAGAATTGCTCGACAGGTTCGCCTCTATCGCTCACTTTTACATTCGAAACGGCTAAGCCCAAATGGTCGGTACCTTCCGTGCCATTTACTCCCCGCCAGGCGGCCAATACTTTGCCTCCTACCGAAAATTGAGCGAACAGCGAGAGATCGAAGCCTTTATAGGAAAAATTGGAAGTGATACTGCCGTAGAAATCCGGAATGGCTTTGCCCACATTCTGTCGGTCGGCGTCGGATATGTCGCCATCGCCGTTTACATCCTCGTAGATGACGTCGCCTGCCCGTACGCCTTTGGCAAATAATTTGGCCGGCACGTCCTCGTCGCGTTGGTAAATACCCTCCATTTTCAGCATGTAGAAGGTGCTGATCGGTTGGCCGTTGATAAGAGCATGCATCGAACCGCCCAATAAATTACTGCCGTTACTGGGTACGATATACCGTTCGGTGCCTTCGATCAGATGTAGCAACTTGTTGTTTACAAACGAGATATTTCCGCCCAGATCCCATTTGAAATCGCCTGTCAGGATTTTCCCGTTCAGCGCCAGTTCCAACCCCTTATTTTCGAGCGAGCCGATATTCGATTGCAATGTGGTATACCCCGTGGTCGAGTTGACGGGCTTGTCAAACAAAAGGTCGGTTGTTTTTTGATAGAACATATCGATATTGAGTGTCATGCGCGAGGAAAAGAGATCAATATCGAAACCCAGGTTAAACTGGCTGGCCTTTTCCCAGGTCAGATCCCGGGCGTCTTGCGCAAGTTGGAAACCGGCTGCTCCGTTGTACGAACCTCCGTTCGCGCTGATAAGAGATAAAGGGGCGTAATTATTGACGCCAGCCATACTCCCCGTCATGCCCCAGCTAAATCTCATTTTCACATCATTGACATAGTTGTTTTTCGGGAAAAAAGACTCGTTGGACGCTCGCCACGCCAGAGAAGCGGAAGGGAAGTAACCGTATCGTTTCTTTGGGGCAAAACGCGAGGAACCGTCGCTTCGGAGGGAGGCATTCAGGATATACTTATTGTCCCAGTTCAAGGCGATACGTCCGAAATACGATTCCAAGGCGTAAGAGGTGAAACTGATATCGCCGGCATAAATGTTGCTGCCCGCATTGATCAGGTTGAAGCTCGACGAGGGGAAGGCCCCGCCGGCATAATTATCGCTCTTGGCACCTAGCCGGTCGTATTGATATTTTTCGAACGAGTGGCCCACCATTGCCGAATAAATCAATTGTTTCCATTCGTTATTGTAGGAAAAGATATTATCGATCACATACCGGAAACTCTGGTCGCGTTGCTGGGCCAGGGCACCCCAACCGCTACTGTTCTTGCGGGCATCGTGTTTGTCGGTCAGTTTTTTTGATTCGTTATCGAGAATACCGTACATGCTGATGGTCGGGGTATATTTAAACCCCTTGAATGGGGTAACCTCCACGCTGAATATACCCGAGAGTTGATATTTATCGGCCGTCCAGTCTTCTTCATTAATCAACATAACCGGGTTATGGCGCAGAATGTCGGTACCGTTTACCTTATAAGCCGTGCCGTCGGCTTTATACGGACCATACCAAGGCTGCTCTTCGCGGGCCGTACGCAATACCTTCAGGCTCGTACTGGTTTCTTCCAACAGGCTTGTCTGGCTGGCTGCGCCGGCCAGGTTCATGTTAAGTTTGAAAATATTATTGATCTTCTGGGAGAATTTGGCCCGGAGATTGTATTGATTATACTTGCTTTTATTCAGATAACCCTCTTGCATATTCGCTCCCAGCGAGGTAAAAAAGGTAGTGCGTTCATTTCCGCCCGATACGCTGATCGACCCAGTGCCGGTAAGAGCCGAACGGCGGGAAATTTCTTTTACCCAGTTCGTTTCCTGTATTTCCGACGGTACATAAAAAGACAGGTTGGTTCCCCTCTGCACATTATAATTATCGATAGCCGCCTGCATCGTTTGCCGGTATTCGGCGGAATTGGCCATTTCGATATCATTAGCCAATCGGGCAAAGCCGAAACGTCCGGATACATCGACTTTCGTTTTTCCTTCCTTCCCTGATTTGGTCGTGATGATGATGACACCGGCGTTCGCCCGGGAGCCGTAAATGGCGGCGGCCGAAGCATCCTTCAAGACTTCCATGCTTTCGATGTCGTTGGGATTGAGATTGGGATATTTTTCGCTCGGAATGCCGTCTACCACATAAAGCGGCGAACTGCCTCCGCTCACCGAACCGATCCCGCGTACCGTTACATTCGGCGCTTCGCCGGGACTGCCCGAACCGCTCGAAATATTGACGCCCGAAACGCGTCCCTGCAACATCTTGATCGGATTGATCTCATTGCCCTGATCGATGTTGTCCATTTTTACTTTACTGATGGATGTGGTGACGAGCTTTTGCGATTGCACCCCGTAGCCTACCACCACTACTTCATCAATCATTTTGCTATCTTCTTTGAGGCTGATTTTTGCCCACTGACGATCGGTAGCCGGAAGGGTGAGCGACTTATAGCCGATATAGGAAAGGGTAAGTTGGCTCGTTTGGGGCACCGTCAGGGTAAATTTGCCATCCATATCGGTAATGGTACCGTTGTTTGTGCCCTCCTCCAGGATACTGGCACCGATGACAGGTTGGCCCGATTCGTCGACGACCAGGCCGGATACAATCTTTTTCTTCTGGGGAGCGGATGAAGCGGGAAGCAGTACGATGAGATGATTGCTTTTCTGTTCATAGGTCAGCTCTTTACCTGCCAGTATTTTTCCCAAGGTTTCTTCGATGCTGCCATTCTGTACCCGCAATGAGACGGGCTGATCGAGTTCCGCCAATTTTTCATTATAAAAAAATTTATAATCGCTGACTTGCTCGATTTTTTTTAACGCATCGCGTAAGCTCGTGTTTTCCACCGTGACGCTGATCTGTGAAAACAGATTCAACGATATGCCGAGGAACACTGCGAGCGAAAGCCCCCGGATGGATCTTGGATTCTTTGGTTTCCTGTTTTTCATATCAAATTTTTTATAGGTTTGATAGGTATACAGGCTACCTTGTCGGAGTATCCAAGAAACTATTTTTAATTAACTTTCATTAACCCATAAAGGCTTATTTTTCGGTTAATATAAGTTTCGAATCGCTTATTTCATACTTGAAAGAAGCTGTCAGTGTTAAAATATCCAACGCATTTTGCAGATTGCCGCCCGGAATGGTACCCGTAAAATGTTCCTTGGCGATGCGGGGGGATTCGATAAGGATCGGAATATTGTATACTCGGGAAAGAGTCTGCATGATCTCCGTAAGAGATTCGTTTTCGAAATACAGATATCCTTTTGTCCAGGTAACATAATCATCGGCATAGACTTTTTCGGAAGTCATCCTCCCGGTATGCTTATTATACTTGATTTTATCGCCGGGATGAAGTGAGCGGCAGAAGGAAGGAGTTTGAATGCCCACTTTTCCTTCCAGCAGGACGACTGTTATATCTTGCGCCTGGGCGTAAGCCGACACATTGAAGACGGTACCGGTTACTTTAACTTCCATTTCCCCTGTCTCGACAATAAAAGGTTGGCTTGCATTGTGCGCAACCTTAAAATAGCCTTCCCCATCCAGTACCACCCGGCGTTCCTTTTTTCCGAAATCGCTTTTGTAGGTGAGCCGGGAAGCTGCATTGAGGATAATTTCCGTTTGATCGGGAAGCAAGACGCTGACTTTATTTCCTTTATCGGCTTTTACCACGAACGAGGAAGTCTCTGCGTGGGGACGAGTAAGCCAGTAAGTGGCGAAGACGGCTAGGCATAAAGGAAGGCAGATGATAGCCGCCCATTTCCTTCCTTGTTGAAGAAACCGTCTTTTGGAGGCGTCTGTCCGCCTGGGTGGCGGGAAGGAAGATATATCGGAAGGTTTTACCGCAAAAGTTTCGGCAGCCAGTCGGTCGGGATGAACAACCGGTTCGTTTTGGATATCCGTTTTAATCCGGGCGAATAATTTATCTTGCAACTCATTGTCGAGGGAAGTAGCGGTTTTCTTCATCTCAGCTTCCCACCAGGCCGAAAGTAGGGGATCGGTTCGCATCCAGTGAGCCAATTGGCCGGTTTCATCGGACGTAGCAACTCCTGCGATATATTTTTCAGCCAATTTTTTATATTTTTCTTTCTCCATTGCCATCCTTTTTACATCAAAATACAGTTTGTTTAGGCCTGAAATCCAATTGCTAACGTTATTATTATACTTTGTTAACCAGGTAGAGTACGGTAAACAGAATAAATTTGTCATAATGTTTGACAAATTGCTTTCGCATAAATTGTACCGCCAACGATAA
>DBFJSK010000040.1:0-3241 GCA_048403675.1 Tannerellaceae bacterium
AACCAACTTTGTTAACCTTAAATCTAATACTATTATGAAAAAACCACAATGCAAATATACGGCTCGATCGTCCGTTTGTCAAGGCTTTTGGGTCTAATATATGTTAAGTAAAAGGCTGGGCAAGGGTAAAAAGTGTTACGTAAAATAAAATTAAATACAACACTTAAAAATACTGCTAAAATTAACAGAATGCGAGCTTGTTTTTCAGCCATAGAACGGCATGCGGCTACAGACAGCAAGTGCGTAAAGTTCCGAAATTTAATTACTGCCGGTTGTCCGATTAAAGGTGCGTTTTGCGGGAAGAAGGATTTGATAAACCTGATCTGCATATTCCGGCATTCTCGGAATAAAATTCTATTTTTGTATCGCAACATCTTCCCCCGGAGCGTTGTATTGTTCTATTTTTTATTTAATTTTGCACCGAAGCTTCCGAATAGAGTTTTAGAAACTTCTGAAAATTAAATATATAGAAAGCGTTCAGCTTTATCCTCATCTTAGAAATCGCCAATTTTCAGATAACAGGGATAAACAATACAAACGCTCACCAGTTCTATACGTATGGCTCATGCTGTACGCATACGGTATTGCGTGGGGAAGATGTTGTTTATTTGTTATCGGGTGTTTGGCGATACCATAAGATGGATAGACAAGTCAGTTCCCACGCTTTCTTTTTGTAGAATGGCCACTCGGGACTGGGGCGACAAGCTGAACGGAAACATGTTATTTAATTCTTTGGAATTCTTTGTTTTCCTACCGATCGTATTCTTACTTTACTGGTTCGTATTCAAACCTTTGCGTTGGCAAAACCTGTTTGTAGTAGCAGCAAGTTATTTATTTTATGGCTGGTGGGACTGGCGTTTCCTCCTCCTGATCGCCCTCACTACTTTTTGCAGCTTTACAAGCGGGCTGCTGTTGGAAAAGTTCGAAGGCGAACGTCTCAAACAGAAATGGGTAAGTGCCTCCAATATTATCTTTAACTTACTCATCCTCTGTGTTTTCAAGTATTATAATTTTTTCGGGGAAAATCTGACTGTTCTATTAAAAAACTTCGGCATCCAGCTAGACTGGGTGACGGTGGATATTCTGCTGCCCGTAGGGGTCAGTTTCTATACTTTCCAAGCCCTGAGTTATACCATCGACGTATACCAACACAAAATAAAGCCGGTACACGATACGATAGCTTTCTTCGCTTTTATCAGTTTCTTTCCCCAATTGGTAGCCGGCCCCATCGAACGGGCTACCAGCCTTTTGCCACAGTTCCTTGTTCCGCGCACCTTTAGTTATGAGCAAGCCATGACCGGGATGCAGCAAATTCTATGGGGACTGTTTAAAAAAATACTGGTGGCCGACAATTGTGCATTCGTTGTCAATCAGATTTTTGATAAATATGAATCATTGGACAGGATTTAACCTGTTGATGGGAGCCGTATTCTTTACTTTCCAGATTTACGGGGATTTCTCAGGGTATTCGGATATAGCGATAGGAACAGCACGTCTGTTCGGCATCAAGCTGATGCGTAACTTTAATTTCCCTTATTTTTCGCGCGATATTGCCGAATTTTGGCGTCGCTGGCATATCTCCCTTACGACTTGGTTCCGCGATTATATTTACATCCCTTTGGGTGGGAGCCGGTGTCGTAAATGGAAAGTAGTCCGCAATACCTTTATAATTTTTCTTGTCAGTGGTTTCTGGCATGGGGCCAATTGGACATTTGTATGTTGGGGATTGTTTCACGCCTGTCTCTTTTTGCCTTTATTCATCCTGGGGAAAAACCGGAAGTACACCGATGTGGTGGCCAAAGGAAAATTAGTGCCGAGTTTGAAAGAAACTTGCCAGATGTTGGCCACTTTTTTGTTTGTGGTGATCGGGTGGGTTATTTTCCGGGCGGAAACCATTCATCAGGCGGGAGATTATCTGCTTAGGATGGTGACTCATTTTCATTTCGGCGTCCCGATGTATGGAAAGAAGGTCGTGCTGTGTGTCTTGTTATTGATGGTTGTCGAATGGCTACAGCGCGAAAAACAGTTCGGGTTGCAACTGGATACAACGGGTATATTTCGTTATCGTCCGGTACGGTGGGGTACTTATATACTGATATTTGTGAATATATTATTATTTGCCGGTTCCCAAACCGATTTTATTTATTTCCAATTTTAACTAGATGACATGAAGTATTTCCTGAAAAATTGCTTGCTTTTTGGCTTGTGTATGCTGACGGCTGGTTTCGCTATCGAGCTTTATTTACTTGGGGTGTCGAACGAATATGCTTATAAGAGGAAGTATGTGGAGAGCTGCGGCGAGAAAATTAAAATTTTGACTTTGGGACATTCGCACGCGGCGAATGGAATCGATCCGAGGTGCTTGGGCGATAGTGCGTTTAACATGGCAACTTCGGGGCGTAATGTGTATTACGATGCGGTTTTGTTAAAGCGTTATGCGCCCAGGCTGAATAATTTGGCTTGTGTGATATGGCCGTTAGGATATAATTTCCAGTACGAGAGCTACCGTTTTCCCCTTCCGCAGCCGGCAAATAGTAAGCGATCTGTTCATTTTTCGTCTTATCGCTGCATGTTCGAGAAGTATATGGACATTCCGTATGACAGACAACTTCCTTATTTATACTGGTCGGAACTGATAAATTCTAATTTCAATTATGGGCAGCGGATTTTTACGAAAGATTTCGAAACGTTGCATCAATGTGATTCGTTGGGACAGGAAAAGTTGACGGTGGCCCAGAAATCTTTATATTGGCAGATGGACGTATTGCCCGAAAAGATCGATTATAATCATCCGAACGCAAAAAAGGCTTTTCATCAAAACCTTTCTTATATGCGGCAAATTGCCGAAACTTGCCGGGACAGGCAGGTACGTTTACTTGTCGTTACTTTTCCTTGCTATTCTACTTATACGGAGCGTGTCACTCCCCGGGGAATGCGGGAGATGTATGCTTGTGTGGATAGTATGAAGGCAGTATATCCGGAGTTGGAGTATTACAATTATATGGCCGATCCTCGTTTTGTAGATGACGATTTCTATAATGCCAGTCATCTGACGGATCAAGGGGCGGAAAAAATAACCGGTATCTTACGTCGGATTATAGAGGCTGGGGGGCAATAGCAAGAAATTTTGTGGCGGCTTTTATGCAGCTTTGAAGTTCCGTAGTTGATCGGTTTGCGGGTTTACCGACTTCTTATTTTGTAAATCGGCTGGGTATGATTGGGACAAATGCTAAGTCTGTGA
>DBFJSK010000041.1:0-8139 GCA_048403675.1 Tannerellaceae bacterium
ATTATCAGCCGGCCGATTTCGATTTCCATGTATTTTTCGATTTTTTCCCCGACAATGTCCTCTTCCCCCCTTGCTGAACCCGTGCCATTTTATTTTCGAAGTATTTTATTTTCCAGCCAGGTAAAAATCTTTTTTCAGCTGGGGTAATAAAGATTTTCCACCTATGTAATTAAACTTTACCACCAGGCTCGAAAAATTAAAAAATAAGCATCCGATTTCCCCTGTATACCCAGTTAACCAGCCGGATATACCAAACAAAGGATCAACTCCCGAAACACGAATAAAAAACAGGAAAAACGACCTACCGATCGTACCGCTCTACCACCACCACGCGGCAATCCAGCGGATAAGCCAAATTGAAAGCCTCTTTAAAATAAACTTCGGCGGCGCCTATTTTCAGCTTGGCGCGTATTTTCACAGGCAAATGATTGCGATCGTCGCCAATCCAGACCTCGGCCGCCGCTCGCGACTGTGTAAACACCTCGTCGATAATATCGATATAAAAATGACGGGTACGGAATTTCACCGCGCCCCGATCCACAATCTGCTGCCCGGTATAGCGGAAACTCACGCGCACAGTCTCGCGCCCGATCGCCACATGGAAAGGAAATTCGGCGCCGTAATCCATTTTTTCCCAATCGAGCGAACGCAGGTACATCGTCGCCCCCAACATATCGAACAAGCACCCTTCCACACGCAGCACCGTATCGACCTTCGTCGTCTTCCGGTTATACCGGTGCGAATGCACCGCCGTTCCGGTGGAAGGATAGCGAAATTTCAGGTTATCGACCATATAATAATCGCCTTCGTTCGTGCGTTTCGAACTAAACAGCAACCGCGATCGATCCGAAAAATAACAATCGATCGTATCCCGCATCTTATACACTTTCTCCATCATGCCCGACGTGCGGAATAACAACCGGTAATGCCATGCCGGATCGTTTTCAAACACCGCTTCCTTTACCGACAAGGTGGCCAAGCCGGCTTTGGGCATTAACATCCCCCATTTGAAATACAGATCGTAATCCACCCGCTCGCCGTCCTTAAAAACGGTAGCGGCAGGGATACATTGCGCCCCGGCGCTCCACGCATGAAGCACCAAGCAAACAAAACACAACCATCCCCATAGCAGCTTAGAAGGGCATCCCCGTGTTCCTGCCGCCGGAATTATTCGACGATTGTTGCTTTCCTTCATTTTTATAATCTCTTTTCTTTTTGGTTGCTTCTTCCGGTTTGTTCTTCGTAATTTCCATCGGTTTTTGGCGATTCAGCGGGGTAGCGAGTACATTCCAGGTTTCCTCCACCTGCCAGTTCTGCATAATGGTAAACATTTTCGGACAATAATAGACCTTTTCGGGTTGTTTCCGCTCGGCATAATTACCGGTATCCCACACCCCATTATCGTTTTCATCCACCACCAGGCGCGCATAATATTTATCCGGTTTGAGATCCATAAATAACACGCCTCCCTGCTTCACTTTTGCTTTCCGGAGCGGTTGGTCGCTCCCGTTGAGCAATTCCACATAAGCCGTGGTATCGATACCTTCGATATTGATATACAAATGGCCGTATTCTTCTTCTTTCTTTATTTTGAACGTTCCCGAATAAACGTTGTTTTCCTTTCCGTACAAACTTACGATAGCGGCTGAATCGACTTCCAGCCGGTATTCTTCGCCATATTTCCACGGCCGGTTGATAAAAAACGCCAGGGAGTTGGCCGTATCGGGGAAAAACTCGAAATCGACCGGTTCCCACAAAGAATCCACCTTCTGATCCAGATAAAACCATTCTTTTTGCAAATCCAATACCGGTTCGTCGAAGACGACGGATACCGTATCGAACAAATCCATCGACGAAGGCGCATCGATCGTCATGCCCAGAAATACCGGCGGCTCCGGTTCATCGTCATTCTTCTTCTTTTTCTTTTCCGGACGCCGGCGCATCAGAAATTGCACGGTATCGGTGCGGGCCTGGAGCACATTCAGCGAATCGCTCTCCGGAAACGTGACCGATACCAAAAGCGTATCCTGTTTCCAGACCTCCGGATCGGTAAGCCAATAATGTACCGAACGATCGCCGTCGGCCGTTTGGATAAAATACCAGGCGGAATCGGCCGGGAGGAAATTCACCGGTACCAAAGCCGGTACAGTATCCAGCGGCGCGTTGAATTTGAGGGTAACCCGATTCTCCTGGGTTCGTTCGGGCTTCAACCGGTATTGCCGTTCGAATTTTTCCTTAAACAACCTCAGCTCCAACCCGTCGGGCAGGAAGCGCGTGTAGCCTACCGACAGGACGGTGTCGATGGTTAGCGAATCTTTCCAGATGGTATCTTGCCGGATGGCCGCCTCGAAAGAGGGAACGACCAGCGTATCGAGAAAGGCGATTTCTTCGCCGGGCTGGTCGAATTTATAATCGCGGTTCACATCATTGAGTGCGAACACGCGGTAAGTGCCGGGAGCGATATTGCGAATGGTGAACTGCCCCTTGTCGTTGGTGCGCGAGGTACGGTCGAAAGGCAGGCGCACAAAAGCGGAGTCGTTGAGGTTGCTGTGAAGCCCCACCATGATGCCCTTCATCGGCTCCAGGTTTTCGGCATTCAGCACCGTACCCGACACTTCCAGGGTATCGATGACATCGCCGGTGGAAAAGGCGAACGAGAAATTTTCGAATACGTTTTTCTCGTTGTTATCGGCAATGGAATTCGTAAAATCGATGGTATAGGTGGTATTCGGTTTCAAGGTGTCTTTCAGCTCCACCACCACTTTGCGGCCCGCCGAACGAATCACGGGCATTTCCATCTGGGGCGGGGTGATAATGACATTTTCCGAAGGTTTGTCGATCTGGATGAGTTCGTCGAACAGGATTTCCACTTTTTTCCCCGCATAATTGGTTTGGTTCGGAGCCGGGGTGCTGCTGACAAAACGAGGGGGTTGTTCGTCGTACGGGCCACCGTTGGGAGTAGCCATATTCGCGCAGGAATACAACAACATTCCGGCTCCCAGGCCGGCCGCGAGCTTTCCTATTTTTCGTATGTATTTGGTTCGCATATCCTGTTCTTTACTGAAATAACAGACAAAAATAGAGAAAATCCGCGGAGAAAAGGGGTAATACAGACTTATTAATCAATCTTTACACTTGGATCCGGGAGAGGCTTATTTTGAGGAGCTGAAAGCCGATGCGGCAATCCAGGCATCGTTTGTGCTCGCAGTATTCGCGTTTGAGTTGAATCAGGGCCTGGCTGTCGGCCGCATGTTGCACCGGAACGCCGGCCCGGCCAAAGGCGGTCACGATGCTGTTTTTTTCAGGCGGAAGATTTTCCAGCAGCCTGACGGCGCGCTCGGTATACTCCGGAAGTTTAGTATGCCGCCCGTACGCAAACAGCATGGGCACCACCGTATTGATAAGCAGGATATGCAAGGCCGTTTCGCCCAGCGGTTTGCGTTTCGGGGCCGAAGCCGCGCGAAAATGGTAATGCGTTTCCCAATACGCCGAGGGCAGCACATGAAAGAACTTTTTAATCTCCCCCAAGGTACCCGCCTCCAGGATGGCCGAAAAAAGGGTATCGTGTGTCTGCCATACCGCGGCCAGTTGAGCCAGCTTAAGATGGGGAAAAGCATACGGCCGGTTGCGCAGGCATTCGGCTAGGGTGGGATGCGGCTGACGTAAATCGAATTTATGACAGAGAAAACGATACTCCCGTTGCAACAGCCGGTAATAAGCATTGTCGATCGGATCTTCCAACAAGCCCGCCTGTCCGAGCAGCAACGCTTCCACCTGGGTCTGGCTGCCCCGCTGCTTCCGGATGCAACGCAGCGGCAGGCTTCGCGCCAGCGCTTCAAAAGCGGCATTCAGACTGCCGAAACCGAAATAACGGGTAAAAATGATATAAAACACTTCATTCCAATCGTTGCCGTACGTTCGGAGCAGGGCGGCTATTTCATCCGTTTTGCGTTTCAGCCGTTCGCCTACCAAAGCCCCCAGCCAGAGGGAGAGATGCAAGGGGCCGACTTCTTTGATCCGCTCCCGGCAAGCGATCGGTTCGGTGCTTTCCAGCAGCCAGGCAATGGTACGCGACAAGCCGCCCGGCACAGGCAGTTCGGCTTCCGGAACGGGTTCGTCGCCAGGTGTCTGTCCCGGCTCCGGAGGGGGTGTATCCTCAGCCGCTCGGAGAAGGCTTGAGAAGGGTATTTCCTCCGGACAGGAACGAACGCGCAGAATCGCGCGGGGGGCGCCGTCTTGCTTTGCGACATAACCCCAGCCGGAAAGGGGGGCCGAAGCCGCATTGCCGACGATCTCTACCGAGCCGGCCAAGGGGGTTTCTCCGATTTGAATACGGGCGTTGCGAAAGAAAGGAGCGCCGGAAGGATCGGCCGAACCGGGGTCGAGGATGCGCAGCGGGCGCCCGTCGGTGAGGGTCAAGGCGGTAGGAAGGTAGAGTTTGTATTTCCAAACATAATGTAATAAACGTTCCATATTCTTTCAGAGTTAAGATTTGATGTCGCAAATCTAACGCATTTTCCCTATATTTGCACCATTCACCGTCAGGGTTTTGGCGGCATACGGAAAAATTCAACAGTAAATATATGAAAATTGCACTTATCGGTTACGGCAAGATGGGAAAAACCATCGAACAGATTGCGCGCGCCAGAGGACATGAAATCGTATCGATTATCGATATAACGAATCCCGGAGATATACGCTCCGAAGCATTCAAAAGCGCCGATGTAGCCATCGAATTTACCACGCCGGCCACGGCGGTAGCCAATTACCTGGCCGCTTTCGAAGCCGGGGTGCCGGTCGTATCGGGCACCACGGGCTGGCTGGCGAAGATAGACGAAATCAAAAACCTTTGCGAAACAGAAGGGAAAACCTTTTTTTATGCGTCCAACTTCAGCATCGGGGTGAATATCTTTTTCGCGCTGAACAAATACCTGGCCGGTATGATGAATAACTTTCCTTCTTACGATGTAAAAATGACCGAGACGCATCATATTCATAAACTGGACGCGCCGAGCGGTACGGCCATCACGCTGGCCGAAGGCATTTTGGAAACCATCGACCGGAAAAACCGCTGGACGCTCGAAACGGCCGAAGGGCCGCACGACTTGCCCATCCATGCTGTACGCGAAGGCGAAGTACCGGGTATCCACGAAATCACTTACGAATCGGAAGTGGATACGATCACCATCCGGCACGATGCCAAAAGCCGGGCCGGGTTCGCGCTGGGCGCCGTGATCGCCGCCGAATTTACAGCCGGGAAGAAAGGTTTCCTGGGCATGCAGGATTTATTCAAGTTTTAATACCCCCTTTTTGAACGCTGACAAATGAAAAAGTTCACAACCAAGCAATGGGTCAAATTCGGCATTGCCGCCGTATTGTATATTCTTTTCTGCCTGTGGATGCAGAACCTGTGGCTCCTTTTGGGGCTGGTGGTATTGGTCGATATTTTCCTTACCGGCTACATTCCCTGGGGAGCCTGGAAACGGTCGAAAAATCCCAAAGTACGCAACGTGCTGGAATGGGTGGACGACATTGTTTTCGCCCTGGTAGCGGTGTATTTCATCAACCTGTTCGTTTTCCAGAACTACCAGATCCCCAGCTCGTCGCTCGAAAAATCGTTGCTGGTAGGCGATTATCTGTTTGTAAGCAAACTTAGCTACGGCCCCCGGGTGCCGAATACGCCGCTCTCGTTTCCGTTGGTACAGAACACCTTGCCTTTCTTCAACAGCAAGTCGTACCTGGAATGGCCCCAGTGGGGTTACAAACGGGTGAAAGGATTGGGCAAGGTAAAACGCAACGATATTGTCGTTTTTAACTTCCCTGCCGGCGACACGGTGGCCCTCAAAATGCAAAATCCCGATTATTATACGCTGGTGGAAGAAGTGGGCCGCGAACGCATTTTACTGGATAAAAACACCTTCGGAGATGTTATTTACCGCCCGGTGGACAAACGCGAGAATTACGTCAAACGGTGCATCGGCATGCCGGGCGATACGCTGGAAGTGCGCGACAACCAGGTCTATATCGACGGACAGCCGGCCGAGAATCCGAAGGATATGCAGTTCAATTATTATGTGGAAACCGACGGTTCGCCGCTCACGGAAGAGCAGTTCCGCCTCTTGGATGTGAGCCGCGACGACCGGAAGCTGGTGTCGAACGCAGGACTCCTCGCTTTTCTGGGTTTTACGCCCAACGAAGGGGGCGCATACAACCCGGTATATCATATGCCGCTGACAAAAAAGGCCCTGGAAATCGCCCGCAAATTACCGACCGTGAAAAAAACGGTAATCGAACCCGACGCGCTCGGAGGCCCCACCTATCCGGTAGGCTACCGGACGGGGTGGACGCGCGATAATTTCGGCCCGCTCTGGATTCCGGCAAAAGGGGCTACCATTCCGCTTACGGAGCGCAATCTGGCGCTGTACGAGCGGTGTATCAAGAATTACGAAAACAATACGTTGGAGGTGAAAGACGGCCAAGTCTATATCAACGGAAAGCCGGAAACTTCCTATACGTTCAAATACGATTATTATTTTATGATGGGCGACAACCGGCACAACAGCGCCGACAGTCGTTCGTGGGGTTTTGTGCCGGAAGATCATATCGTGGGTAAGCCCATCCTGATTTGGCTCTCGCTCGATAAAGACCGTAGCTTGTTCGACGGAGGCATCCGTTGGAACCGGTTGTTCCGCTGGGTACATCCCGATTGATAAACCGGCCGGCGGGCGGATTTCCCGGGTAACCCCCGGGTGGGCTGCTGGAAAGGTTTACGCCGGCGCGAAGGGTATGGAAAAGAAACGAAAATCTTTATACGCTGCATGGAAATGGCTGGCGGCTTTTTGCCTGGCAGCGGGGCTTGTTATGGGAATCCGGCACTACTGGATCGAGTCCTACCGGATTTCCACCGAAGCGATGTTGGAAGCGTTGTATCCGGGTGATTATATTTTGGTGGATAAATGGCAGCGCCGCAACGACCAGGTACGCAACCGGGTAGTTTTGTTCACCAGTCCGCTGCTGCGGGATACGGCTACCGGGCCTTTGTTCATCAGCCGTTGCATCGGGATGCCGGGCGATACGATCCGGGTGGGGCCGGAAGGGTATACGGTGAACGGCCGTACGGTGCCCCGTTCGCCGCGGGCCTTGACGGCTTATTTCGTCGCTTTGAAGGCGAAGGAAGATTTCCTTAGGGCGCTTCATAAGTTGCAAATTCCCGAAAGGGAGATGAAGGTGGAGCCGTTCGGTTTGTCACTGCGGCTCACTTCGTTCGAAGCGTACCAGATTCGCGAGGAATTGCCCGAAGCGCTGCGTTCGCAACTGATTAACGATCCGGGCGAAAATTATACGCTCATAGTGCCCCGCAAAGGGTGGGCGCACCGCTTGGATGCAGCCGCCCTGACGGCTTGTAAGGAGGCGATTCTGCGGGAAACCGGCGGGAAGGCCCGTTTCCGGGAAGGGAAATTGTATCTGGACGGTCGGGAAACTTCTTTCTTTTTCTTCGCACAAGATTATTATTGGGTGTTGTCGGATAACACCGCCGAAGCGGTGGATTCGCGGCATTTGGGATTTATCCCGGCCGATCATCTGATAGGGAATGCTTTTTTCTGTTGGTATAGCCCCGATAAAGGGCGGATTTTCAAACCTGTGAATTGATGGAACCCGTTTATCTTTCTACCGCCTATCTGGCGCCGGTGCAGTATTATTGCAAATTGTTTGGCTATGCGGCCGACGTGCGGATCGAAAAGGCCGAGAATTATGTGAAACAGACGTACCGTAACCGATGTACGATCGGTGCGGCGGGCGGGCCGCTTTCGCTTTCGGTGCCGATCGTGAAACCGGAAGGGGTGAAATGCCCCATAAAGGATATTCGGATTTCGGATCACGGCAATTGGCGACATTTACATTGGAATGCGTTGGTTTCGGCTTATCACATGAGTCCTTTTTTCGAATATTACGAAGAAGATCTTGCGCCTTTTTACCAAAGGAAGTATACCTTCTTATTCGATTTCAACGAGCAATTGCGCGAAACAGTTTGCCGGTTGCTGGCTTTGGAACCGAAGGTAAGCTATACGGAAACCTATCTGGCCGAAGTGGCCAACGATTTCCGGGAAAGTATTCGTCCGCGGGGGCCGGTGCCTGACG
>DBFJSK010000042.1:0-5449 GCA_048403675.1 Tannerellaceae bacterium
CCAATGTCCCCGGATTCCGTAAAGGAATGGTTCCCATGGGCATGGTGAAAAAAATGTATGGAAAACATGTCTTGGTAGAAGAAATCAACAAGCTGGTTTCCGAAAACCTGTTTAAGTACATCCGCGAAAACAAGCTGAACATTCTCGGCGAGCCGATGCCTAACGAAACCGAACAAAAACCGCTCGATTTCGAAAAAGACGAAGATTTCGAATTTTGCTTCGACGTAGCGTTAGCCCCCGAAATCCATATCGAACTCAGTAAGAACGATAAAGTTCCTTATTACCAGGTAACCATCGACGATGACATGTTGAGCAAACAGGTAGAATCCTACCAAGCTAATTTCGGTACCTACAACAATGCCGACGACGCTCAGGAAAAAGACCTCATTAAAGGCACCGTAGCCGAACTCGAAAACGGTTCGCCCAAAGAAGGTGGCATCGTGGTGGAAGACGCCGTACTGATGCCGATGTACATTAAGAATGAAGAAGAAAAAGCCAAATTCATCGGCGGTAAAGTCAACTCCGTAGTCGTATTCAACCCCAGTAAAGCCTACGAAGGAGCGGAAGCCGAAATCGCTTCCTTCCTGAAAATCGACAAATCCCAGGTAGCCGAAACCACTGGCGATTTCAGTTTCGAAATCAAAGAAATCAGCCGCCATCAGCCGGCCGAAATGAACCAGGAACTCTTTGACAAAGTTTTCGGTGAAGGCGTGGTATCGAGTGAAGAAGAATTCAAGAACAAAATCCGCGAAGCTCTCAGCGAACAATTCACGCCCCAAAGCGATTTCAAATTCCTGACCGACATCCGCGACATATTGGTAGAAAAAGCCGGCGAAATGGCATTTGCCGATAACCTCTTGAAACGCTGGTTGCTGACGGCCAACGAAAAGAATACGCCCGAATCCATCGAGGCCGATTATCCGCAAATTGTCAACGATTTGAAATACCACCTGATTAAAGAAAATCTGGTGAAAGAAAACAACCTCAAGGTAGAAGACGCCGATATTGAAAACTTTGCCCGCCGCGTAGCCAAAGCCCAGTTCGCCCAGTACGGTATGCTCTCCGTACCCGAAGACGTGCTGGCCAATTACGCAAAAGACATGTTGAAAAACAAGCAAACCATGCAGAATATCCTCGACCGTGCCGTAGAAGAAAAACTGGCAGCCTGGTTGAAAGAACAGATCGAGCTGGATGTAAAAGAAGTATCCGCCGACGAATTCAATAAGCTTTTCGAATAGGAAGAAACCGGAATAATCGTTAAAACGATTCATTTCGTACCTCAAAAAGGGATTTCTCTCTAAAAAACACTTTGCGGACAAGAAATAAATTGTTTCTTTTGAGAATTTATTTATAACTTTGTTATTCCGTAAAGCGCTAGGGGAGGAATCCCTTTTTCGTGTCTGTACGGAATATAATTAGAAAAAGGAAATATGGAAGAATTTAAAAAGTATGCAACCAAACATCTGGGAATGAGTAGCACTGCGTTAGAGAGTTACATGAACATTACCAGTAGTTATATTTCGCCTACCATCATCGAAGAGCGGCAGTTGAACGTGGCCCAAATGGATGTGTTTTCGCGCCTGATGATGGACCGAATTATCTTTTTAGGCACTCAGATCGACGATTATACGGCTAACGTTATACAGGCCCAGCTTCTGTATCTGGATTCGAGCGATCCTGGAAAAGATATATCCATCTATATCAATTCGCCGGGTGGATCGGTCTACGCCGGATACGGTATATACGATACCATGCAGTTCATCTCGTCCGACGTCTCCACCATTTGTACCGGTATCGCCGCTTCAATGGCCTCTGTACTGCTGGTATCCGGAACGAAGGGCAAACGCTTCGGCTTGCAACACTCCCGTGTGATGATTCATCAACCCCTGGGCGGCGTGCAAGGCCAGGCCTCCGATATCGAAATCACGGCCCGCGAAATTTTGAAAGTGCGGAAAGAACTCTATACGATCATCTCCGAACACTCGGGCCAACCGTATGAAAAAGTAGAACGCGACAGCGATCGCGACTTCTGGATGAACGCCGATGAAGCCAAAGAATACGGCATGATCGACGCCATCCTGACACGTAAGTAAATTGACCGGGAAAAGCGGAAAGTGCCATCCTTTCCCTTTTCCCTTCTTATCTTATAATATAATAAAAGCGAAAAATAATATGGCCAAAACAACAGGCGATGTATGTACGTTTTGCGGGCGTCCCAGCCGGGATGTGAATATGCTTATCAACGGCATATCCGGTGCTATCTGCGATGAATGCGCGAGGCAGGCATACGACATTGTGAAAGAACAAATGGAGACGAAGAAAACCTCCTTCGGACTCCGGAAAGACGATCTGCCTAAACCCGAAGACATCAAAAAGTTTCTCGACCAATACGTCATCGGACAAGACGACGCTAAACGCTACCTCTCCGTTTCGGTATACAACCATTACAAACGACTGCTTCAGAAAGTGACCTCCGACGATGTGGAAATTGAAAAATCCAACATCATCATGGTCGGCGCCACCGGTACCGGCAAAACCCTGCTGGCCCGTACGATTGCTAAATTGCTACATGTCCCCTTCACTATTGTCGATGCCACGGTACTTACCGAAGCCGGTTATGTAGGTGAAGACATCGAAAGCATCCTTACCCGGCTCCTCCAAGCCGCCGATTACGATGTGGATTCCGCCCAGCGCGGCATTGTATTCATCGACGAAATCGATAAAATCGCTCGCAAAAGCGATAACCCCTCCATCACCCGCGATGTAAGCGGAGAAGGCGTACAACAAGGCCTGCTCAAACTGCTGGAAGGCTCTATCGTGAATGTCCCCCCCCAGGGCGGCCGTAAGCATCCCGAACAAAAGATGATTCCGGTAGATACCAAAAACATCCTCTTTATCTGCGGCGGGGCCTTCGATGGGATCGAGAAAAAAATAGCCCAGCGACTCAATACCCGTGTGGTAGGCTATGCCGCCCGCATCGAAACTGCTGCGGTGGACCGTACCAATCTCCTGAAATACATTACGCCTACCGACCTGAAATCCTTCGGGCTGATACCCGAAATCATCGGCCGGTTGCCTATCCTGACTTATCTCAACCCCTTGGATCGGGCCACGCTTCGCAACATCCTGACGGAACCCAAAAATTCGATCATCAAACAATACGTCAAATTATTCGAAATGGATGCTATCCGGTTGACGTTCGACGAGGACGTATACGAATTTATTGTCGATAAAGCCCTCGAATTCAAACTGGGAGCCCGTGGGCTCCGTTCGATAGTGGAAGCCGTGATGATGGATGCCATGTACAGCATGCCGTCGGAAAACAAAAAGGAACTCCACGTTACGCTGGAGTATGCGAAAGAGAAATTTGAAAAATCGGACGTAAACCGGTTGCAGGTTGCCTGACACCCGCCGGTTGTTAAAATAATGCGAATATGGCAAAGAAGGATCATCTGACAGAAGAACTGAAAAAGCACTTTGGCTTCGATACCTTTAAAGGCAATCAGAAAGCCATTATCGAAAATGTGCTGAACGGCAACGATACCTTTGTATTGATGCCCACCGGCGGTGGAAAATCGTTGTGCTACCAGTTGCCCTCCCTTTTATTGGAAGGAACGGCCATCGTTATCTCTCCTTTGATCGCTCTGATGAAAAATCAAGTCGATGCCATGCGCAATTTCAGCGAGGAAGACGGGGTTGCCCATTTTATCAACTCATCGCTCAACAAGTCGGCTATCGACCAAGTGAAAGAAGATATCCTGGCCGGGCGTACCAAGCTGCTGTACGTCGCCCCGGAGTCGCTTACCAAAGACGAAAACGTGGAATTTCTCCGGCAAGTGAAAATCTCGTTTTACGCTGTCGATGAAGCCCATTGCATTTCCGAATGGGGACACGATTTTCGGCCGGAATACCGCCGTATCCGTCCCATCATCAACGAAATCGGCAAACGGCCGCTCATTGCTCTGACCGCTACGGCTACCCCGAAAGTGCAGCATGACATCCAGAAGAACCTGGGCATGATCGATGCCACCGTTTTCAAGTCTTCCTTCAACCGCCCGAATTTGTATTATGAAGTTCGTCCTAAAAACACGAATATCGATCGCGAGATTATAAAATATATCAAATCCAACGAGGGAAAATCGGGCATTATCTATTGTCTGAGCCGCAAAAAAGTGGAAGAATTCGCCGACATCCTGAAAGCTAACGGGATCAAGGCCCTGCCTTACCATGCCGGCATGGATTCGCAAGTGCGTTCGGCCAACCAGGATGCTTTCCTGATGGAAAAAGCCGATGTCATCGTAGCGACCATAGCCTTCGGTATGGGGATCGACAAGCCCGACGTACGTTACGTAATCCATTACGACATACCTAAAAGCCTCGAAGGATATTACCAGGAAACCGGACGCGCCGGACGCGACGGCGGAGAGGGGCAGTGCATAGCCTTCTATGCCTATAAAGATTTGCAGAAACTCGAAAAGTTCATGCAAGGCAAACCCGTCGCCGAACAGGAGATCGGGAAGCAACTTTTGCTCGAAACCGCCGCTTACGCCGAAACCTCCGTCTGCCGTCGCAAAGTGCTGTTGCACTATTTCGGCGAGGAATATCTGGAAGATAATTGTGGAAGTTGTGATAATTGTTTGAATCCGAAGAAACAAGTGGAAGCTAAAGAATTATTGAGTGCGGTGTTAGAAGTCATCGGCACGTTAAAAGAAAAGTTTAAAGCAGACTATGTAGTCAACATGCTGGTAGGGAATGAAACCTCCGAAATCCAGTCGTACAAACACAACGAATTGGAAATATTTGCCTCCGGACAAGATGAAGACGAAAAAACTTGGAACGCCGTTATCCGCCAGGCCCTTATTGCAGGCTATCTGGCGAAAGATATAGAAAATTACGGTCTGCTGAAAATAACCAAAAAAGGAAAGGAATTTATCGATAAACCAGTATCTTTTAAAATTACCGAAGACAACGAGTTTGAAGAAGAAGAGGAAGAAGCTCCCGTACGCGGAGGCGCTTCATGCGCCGTCGATCCGGTGCTCTACTCCATGATGAAAGATCTGCGGAAAAAATTATCCAAACGCCTGGAAGTACCCCCCTTTGTGATCTTTCAAGATCCTTCGCTCGAAGCGATGGCGACGACCTACCCCATCACCCTCGACGAATTGCAGAACATACCTGGGGTAGGAGCCGGAAAGGCCAAACGATATGGGAAAGAGTTTGTCGAACTCATCAAAAAACATGTGGAAGAAAATGAAATCGAGCGTCCCGAAGATTTGCGCGTCCGCACAGTAGCGAATAAATCGAAATTGAAAGTCTCCATCATCCAGCGTATCGACCGCAAGGTGGCGCTCGATGAGATAGCCGTCACCAACGGACTGGAATTTCCCGAATTGCTCGATGAAATCGAGGCTATCGTCTATTCCGGTACACGCATCAATATCGATTACTT
>DBFJSK010000043.1:0-3904 GCA_048403675.1 Tannerellaceae bacterium
GTTGATTGTCACTCGTCCCATGATGGGGACAATACCGTTTTTCTCTTTACTGCCGTTCACGTAGAACAGCACCTTGAATGTACTTCGCATAACTTACACTTTTTTGGTTACAAAATTAAGTATCAGCGAGTTGTACATTGGTTTGCAAAATATGGCAGAAAGTAGAAACAAACACCAACGGCCTATAAATTTACCCGTTCATCGGGTAATGATTTGAAAACCGTCCACCCTCATTACCTTTCATTTCCTTGCACTTTTGCATCGGTGGGGTTTTCTGCGGTTTTCCTCATAAGTCATTGAACAACAGAGCTACTATCATCATTTATTCGTTTCTGATTGATTTTTCGAAAGATAAACTCTATATTTGCATATCATCATTTGCGGATTATCTTTCCCTATCCGATAACATCCTGTGGCAGGAAAGAGCAGCATCCGCTTAAAACGACTCCTATTATGGCAACAAACCCGGATTTCCTGAAAAACACAGCCGACTATTTTAATCAAGCCGCCCACAAGTATCAACAAAAACAGTGGAAAAGCTCCGAACTCATCCCCAAACAAAATTTACTCCACGACATCCGGATGTGTTTGGAAGCGCTCGTCAACCAATTCATCGCCACCAAAGACCCTGCCGGCGCCCCCCGGATACTGGAGAAAGACCTATATAATAAAATCAACCACCTGGCCCAAAACATCCCGCGCTTCTTCCAAAGCCCGGAAGAAAAAGAAAGCCAGATTCCCCTGATGCATCAATTGCGCTGGGGCGGCAATAAAGGCTCGCACATCATGCTCGACATCAACAAACAACCTTCCCCGGAAGATTGCGCATATTGTTTTGTCACCCTGGCCGTCGTCGTCAAATGGTTCTACAAAACTTTGCAGGAACCCGTGCCGGAAGTCATCGTGAACTACCTGGAAAAGGAAGAAACCGATCCGACCCGTATCACCCCTTCGCAGGATTGGTACGAATTAGCCAGCCAATACCAGAACTTCAAAAATATAAGTTCGAAATACGTACTCATTACCTCCCCCGATTATTGGGAGGGCTTATCTCCGGTCTGTATCGACCGCTTTGTACAGGCAGACATCAACTGGAACCTCGTTATCGACGCCGACCCCCGTTCGCTCGACAACGAGTTGATGCAGAAATACACCCGCGAAGTATCGATCGAGAACATCCGGATCTACACCCCCAGCATGCAGGAATCGAAAATCGACCTGGTAAGAAATGTATTAAGCCACCGCACCTACTGGTATGCCGCCTTCGACCATATACCCGCCAACACCACTGTGCGGCAGTGGAGCATCAGCGAAGGAGGCCGCAAACTACGTACCATCCTATCCAAATTCTACCATAGCGACATTCATTCCAGCGTGACGGTGCTGGTGATGTCGTCCGACGATGGTTTTGTGAGAGAGATCCTCGATAAAATCAGCCTCACCTATGAAACCGATTGCAATAAAATAACGGTAGGTATCCTTTATTCGAACGCTTCCCGGCTGGAAAAGCTCCAAACCTGCTTCGACGAATTCGGCGCCATCTTCGCCGGCGTGAATTACCACTTTATCGAATACGACGACCTGTTCGCCGGCTTTGCCCACCAGCGCCGCGTAAAAGCCGTCTGTGATTCCTCCGTAATTCATATTCCGGCTTATACAGCCGATCAGAAAGACATGGAGCTTGAACTGCCGGCCTCCTTCTACGACGAATACAAAACATCGAAATTTATGGAGCTGATACACTGCGAGCTCGGCAAGCATACCGATTACCGCAGAGCAGAAGCCATGAAGCAATTTTACATCGGCAACGAAATTACCTGGGCCGATCTGGCTGTGGGCAACAGCAAAGGGATCGATATTTACCGCACCCAGCAATACACCATCCACGCCGATTTGCTCTTCTTGCTGGGCCAGATCAACAAATCGACCTGCCTCACCTTGTATTACGAACCCAGTTCGGGAGGCACCACCCTGGCCAAACGCATCGCTTACGACATAGGCACCCGGCATTACCCCACTCTCTTCGTCCATAAATACCATTACGAAGAAACCCTGCGAGGCATCGAAACGGTGTATGAAAAGGTGAACGGAAAATCTATTTTGGTCGTCACCGAAGACGGCAAAGTAAGTAACATAGAGATCGATCTATTGCTGCGCAACATCAACAAACGCAACAAACACATTGTCATTCTCTACCTCAAACGAGCCTTTGGGCGGCAGAAAGAAAAAGCCCGCGTCACCCGGTCGTTGAATACCGAACTCGATGCGGAAGAAATTGAACGCTTCGAAGATGAACTCTCCGCCATCGTGCCGGCCAGAAGAAGACAGATTCTCGATATAAAAAGCAAATACGTGGCGCAAGACAAGCAGTCGGCCACCCCTTTCATCTACGGTCTGACGGCATTCGACAGCGATTTCGTCAAACTCGAAAAATACGTGGCCGACATCCTGGCCGCCTTGTCGCCCGAGATTGAAAAAATGCTCTCCTATATCTGCTTTATCGGCAAATATACCAATAAGACGATCCCGCTCAACTTCTTCGATCAACTAAGAGGAAGCAACCGGATGTTCGATTACAACGATCCGGTATGGAAACTGATAAAAAGCTCGCATACGGAAGAAAATGTATTGGAAGCCAGGCATTACCTGCTGGCCCACGAGGCGCTGATCCAGATTCTATGTCAGCACGACCTGAGCCGCAAACCGATCTGGACCGATTTCCTGAAAATTTTTATCTTCGAACTGATCGATTTCTTCCACACCTTAAATCCGAACGGATTAATGGAAGATTCCAAAGACAAGGAACTGTTGGAAGCGCTGTTTGTAGAAAAGAAAATTGCGTCCTACCCCGACGAGAACTGTAAATTTTCGGCTTTGATTACCGAAATAAATACCGTGGCGGACGAAGGCATCCTATTCAGCCGCGACATTTTTAAGAAACTGACGGAAACCTTTCCCGACCATCCCTTCTTCCACCAGCATTTTTCCCGCCTTTATTTGCAAATGGCCCGCGAAAGCGGCAGCAGCAGTTTTTTTCAATTGGCCATCGACGAGGCGCAAAAAGCCATCGATCTGGAGGGAGGAACCAACAGCTCGGTATTCCATACCAAAGGCGACGCCATCGTACGGCAACTGGAATTTTACAAAACCCATTGGATCAACTTCAAAGGGGATCCCGCGATAGAAGAAAAGATCAAGGAGCTGTATCAGGAAGCGGAAGACGCTCTGTACCGCTCCATCGAGCTGGCGCCCGATTCGAATTACGGATACACCTCGTTTGTCTATCTGGTAATTTATATCCTGGATCTGGGCCGGATTCTATCCAACGTACAAACCTTTAACGAACTGTTCGAAAAAGAACAATACGATTGGTATACCGAAAAAATACCGCTCGGCATGGAAATGCTGTCCGTTCTTTTCGAGCTGAACGACGGTCAAGACCCGATTATTCTGGAACGTTTGCGCCGGAATTTCGACAAAATCGATCGCTTCATCCATGCGCACACGATCCAGTATTACGAAGAAAAAGAACGGGGAACGCATTCCACCAATCTGAAAATGTTCTATCGTTCGGCCCTGGCTAAAAACGTGCTCGACCAGGTAGAAAACAAAGACACCTACGCATCCTGGGCCTGGAGCTCCATCGATTCGCTGACACTCCAGAAAGTACTCGCCAAGTTAAAGCAGAATCTGCAAACGAAACCTACGTTTATGGATCTGAAATTGTATCTGAAAGCCGCCCGCTGCCCTAAATCGACCATCCACCTGGCCGATTGCGCCTATTTTCTGGAAGCCGTATATGCCATTGCCGACAACAAAGACGATCTGTTGCTGGTAAGCGAAGTATCCTATTACCTTTACATTATTTACTCCATCTTGTCCATTAACAATGTGTCGCTCGACG